>JAYTTA010000175.1:0-7604 GCA_043745345.1 Acetobacteraceae bacterium
CGTCGGCTTGGTTCGGCAATTGAGGCCTCATAGGCAGTCCAGTCCGCGCCGGCGAGATCGGCAAGAGTGGGATGGATCACGACGTCGTTCAACGTCGACTCGGCGTAAGCTTGGCGAGGTATTGGCTGGGCTAGCGCTAACGGATAGTCGGCAGCCAAACGTATCGGCGAGTGAGTCCGAGTCAGCCGGATGTTGGTGAACAGCGGCCCGAACCAGTGATCGGCCTCGATCAGGCCTTCGTATTGGACATAACCGCCCTGGGCAGGGAGGTTTGCCGGAGCTCGCAACAGGAGGCTCCATTCTGGGGCTGTTTGCGCGATCAAGCCGGTCCATACCTGAACCGTTCCCGGCTCAGGCAATGCGGTGAGGAATGGCGGCGAACAGCCATGCAGCGATGCCGGCGCCTGGCGATCGAAAGTTTCGGCAAAATGTGGGAACTGTGCGGATGTCAGCGGCAGAAAGTTGTCCTCGTATTGCCAGAACACAGTCTCACCGTCCCATACCAGGGTTATCTCCGACGGGGGAAATACCCACCAGCCGAAACCCGCAGCCGCCGTGACCGCTTCGCAATATCGGAACGCCCGGGTTGGAAGCGTGCCGGCAGCTGATCTGTCCGCCCGAACCGGCAACCGTACCTGCTCGATCAGACGGTGGAAGCGGAGGTTTGGCACATTCTGCGGCATCGGTCTGCTCCTGAACCCGGAAAATCCAGGTAGGTAACAAGGGCGCTCCTGGGCAGGAGGTGGCGAATCCGCCTCCTGCCTCACGAATGGAAACCTATCGCGCCAAGCGATAGCCTCCACCCAGCCGAACACGGCCGGCGTCCGCGATCGGACGCGGCAGACGGTAGCCGCCGCCGAGCCGAATACGGTTCGCATCAGTGACAGCCGGGTTGAGCAACAGCGAAATAGGCATGTAATAGGTCATTGTTGATCCTTCGGTTGCGTGAGCATCAGCAAGCATCCCGGCACCCTGCCCATGGCCATGCTAGGCTTCGGCATCCGGCCTGAAGCCGAATATCCAAGCATGATGACTTAGCTGCGGCGCGGGAGGTTAGCGGGCGCAATTCAGCCGCTGACAACGAAACAATATTTCAAATACCCTTGGGTGGGCAAGACATTTTTCCTATGGTTTATTCGGCGAGTTTCCTTGATGTTTCACTTGGATCACGGTAACGTGATCCAAATTAACGCGCTTTCGTCGTGCTCTAAAGATTACCGGGTGATCGAGATCGACTCGCCAGCAGCCCCAGTTCTCGACTCCTATATCCAGGTCGTTCCGGAGTTGAGCACCGACGTCCCAAAGCTATGCATCCAGTTGTTCGAGCATCTGAGTGCGTTCCAGCCTGGGAGCGCATCCTGGCCAGCCAAGCGGCTTGAGTTGCCACATGGGAGGAGGACGCAAGCACTTTTGGCGATACTCGCGATGGCATCGCCGGATTTGGTCCATCGCACCGAGTTGGCTGAACTGCTTTGGAGCCAACGCGGCCGCTTACAGGCCGGCGCCTCTCTACGCCAGTCGATTTACGCCCTTGTCCGCTTTCTCGGCGCGATCGACCCATCTCTGTTGCGGGTGGAACGAACGCATCTGAGTTTAAATACAGCCTTGATCTCGATCGACGTCGCGCAGTTGGAAGCGTCGTCCGGACCACGCCCGCAAGGATTGAGCGTGTACCGAGGGACACTGCTCGAAAACCTGATAGGTTTGGATCCTGCCTTCGATCGATGGCGGGCAAAGCACTTTGCCCGGCTGACAAAGATGGCGCGCGACAGGGCCGACGACGCCCTGGCGATCGCCATCAATGATTTGGGGTTATCCAGGCGGCATAGCAGGAGTGGCGCGGTCTCGAAGGATGCAGGGCCTGTCGTCGCCGCGGCAGAGCGGCTGCTCCAGATCGACCCGGCGCACGAGACAGCTTGGCACGCGCTGATACAGGCGCATATCAACCGGCGTGATCGGGCTGCTGCGGTGGCAACATTCGAGCGTTGCCAGCACGCCATGGCAAAAACCGCGCGCCTTAGTCCAAGTGTAGAAACCGTGGACTTGGTCGATAGCATTCGCGCCTCACCAATAAGCGATCTTTTCCCGGCGAAAACTATCACGACGTCGAGCGAGATTAGACGCCGGATCGAAGGCTCGCGACTATGCATTGGTGTGATGCCGTTCCGGCATCTTGGTTCCACCAAGCAGGACTGGTTATCTCTTGGTCTTACCGAGGAGATCACCGCCGCACTGGCGCGAATCAGCTGGCTGACCTGTATCGCGCCGGCTGGAGCGGCTCCCGCCGAAGCTGCCGGCTTGTCTGCATTCGCGCGTTCTGCGGAGGCAGGGGTTGAGAGTCTGCTCGATTTTGAACTTGAAGGTACGGTGCAGCGCAGCGGTGAGCAAGTCCGCATCACGGCCCGATTACTGGATATGCACGCCGGACGCGAGATCGTTTGGGCGCGGCGGTTCGATCGGGAGGGCGCCGATACGTTGCCGCTTCAGGACGAAATCACCGCCGGTATCGTGGCGCAGCTTGAACCGGAGCTTCTTATGCTGGAGGGCGGCCGTGCACAGAAGCGGGCCCATCGACGTAAGAGCGCGACAAGCATTGTCGAGCCAGGTGGTCACAGCGTCGGCGACGATATCGCAACCAACGAATCGCTCCTGCGAGCCATTCCATCAATTTACCGACTGGAGGCCGGCGCCTTCGGGGCTGCCGGAGAACTACTGGCCGACGCGGTGGCGACAGAACCGAATTCGGCTGCCGCGCATGCCTGGTTCGGCTACTGGCACCTATTCCAGGTCGGTCAAGGCTGGTCGTTTGATCCTAAAAATGATACAAAATTAGGTGGTGACCTCGCGCAACGCGCCGTGGCTCTGGATGTCGGCAATGCACGGGCTCTGACGATCGCCGGGCATATCTGCGGGTTCCTACGCCGACAACCTGAAGAAGCGCTTGCCCTGCATGACCGGGCATTGTCACTCAATCCTCATCTGGCATTGGCCTGGTGTTTTTCAGGCCTGTCATTGAGTTATCTCGGCCGGCATCAGGAGGCGATCTTCCGAGCCGACACGGCGCGACGGCTGGCTCCGCTCGATCCTCACGCCTTCTTTTTCGAGATGGCGGCTGGGATGCCGTACCTGCTGCTTGGCCAGTATGAGCGAACCGTCGAGAACAGCATGCGGTCACTGGCGCTGAATACCGCATTCTCATCGACCTATAAGGGGTTGTTGTCGGCGTTGGGTCATCTGGGCAGGATCGGTGACGCGGAGCATATCCGCGAGCGCCTGCTTGTGCTGGAGCCTGGGTTCACCGTCGCCGCGGCAATAGCGCGGTCGCCAATGCAGGTTGCCGCGGACCTTGAGCATTACGCCGAGGGGTTACGTCGAGGCGGTCTGGCCTGACCAAGAATCAGATCAAAGCCGGCGCATCGGAACAGTCCAGGCGAGAACGGTAGCACAGGCAGCAAAAGCCGCGATTGCCAGGAAGGCGCCACGGAAAGCAACGGCGATCTCCGTCTGGACAGTCAACCGCCGGGCTTCGTCAAGTTTTGCGAGCACGGCCGGGCCGCGCTGGACGAGCTCTGAAAACATTGCTGCCGTTTGAGTGTCGGCATGCGACAGGATCGCGAACAGCACGGCGCCGACCACGGCGGTGCCAAATGCGGCACCAACCGACCGGGAAATCTGCACCGATGCAGCCGCAGCGCCGAGGGCGCCGGGACCGGCGATGATCTGCACCGTCATCTGTACCACCGGCATGCCGGTGCCGAAGGTCATAGCGGTGGCGGCGAAAAGCCAGGGCAGCAGGGTCATGGGCAGCCACTCGGCACTGAAGGCCAGGAAGCCCATCAGCACGACGCTGACGGCTAGGCCGATCGAGGGAAAGATCGCGGTGCGGGCGGTGTGCGCGATCATGCGGCCGGTGAAAATCGAGCCGATACCGATGCCGGCTGTCATTGGCAGCATCAGCCACCCGGTGTCGCCGACCGAGACGCCACGGGCAACCTGCAAGAACATCGGCAGGAAAGTAATCATCGAGACAATGGCGCCACCGAGGCAAAGAGCCATCAAGTCCGTCCGCCAGATCGCCGACTGCCTAAGCAGGGCGATCGGCAGCAGCGGCATCGGCGCGCGACGTTCCTGGCGAATAAGCATGAACAGCGAAGCCACGGCGACTGCCGCCAACAGGAGGATTTGGGGTAGGTTGTGCAGGTCAAACTTCATTGCCTGTTCCATGGCAACGATGCCGGCAACCACCGTCAGGGTGAAGAACAGCGTGCCCCAGACGTCGAAGGTGAAGCGGCCGCCGCCCTGATAGCTTGATTTCAGCCGAACCGCGAGCAGCATGGCGAGCAGGCCGAGGGGTATGTTGATCAGGAATACCGATTGCCAGCCGAAGTGCTGTGCCAGGAATCCGCCGACGACCGGGCCGAAAGCGCTGGCGCTGACAAAGGTGGTGGCGAGATAGCCCTGGTAGCGGCCTCTTTCGCGTGGCGGAACCGCCTCGCCGATCAATGCCTGCGACAGGGTCATAAGCCCGCCGCCGCCAAGCCCCTGTAGCACGCGGGCGAAGACCAGGGTCAGCAGGTTGGGCGCCATGGCGCAGAGCGTGGAGGCGGCCATCAGCACGCCGAGCGCCACGTACAGCATACGCTTGCGGCCAAGCGCATCGCCGAGCCGGCCATATATGGGCGCGGCGATGGTTTGAGCGAGCAGGAAGGAGACGACAATCCACGAGACCCGCTCAACATCGCCAAGAGCACCGGCAATGGCCGGGAGTGCGGTCGCGACGATCGTCTGATCGAGCGCGGCCAGGAACATCGGCAGCATGATCGACGGGAAAACCGCGAAGAACAGCTTACTGGTGGATATTGCGCGCAGTGCAGGCTGTCGGGAATTGGCGGTCAGCGGGCTCGAGTCATCCATGGCAACCAGACTAGCGGCATCAAACGGAGTTCGGCCAGAGACGGCGGCTCAGGAAAGCACTTCGCGACCCATTTCGAGGTATTTTTCGCGTCGTTGCGACTTGATCATCGGACCCTGGATGCCCTCAAGGCTGGACAGAGCAGCAGCGATTGCCTCGCCTACCACGGCCATGGTGGCGACATGGTCACGATGGGCGCCGCCGACCGGTTCGGGGATCAGGGTGTCGATCAGGTGCAGCCGCAACAAATCCTGCGCGGTCAATCGAAGCGCTTCGGCGGCCGTCGTCGCGGCGCTCGGCAGGCTGCCATTGTTGTTATTTCCGTTGCTATTTAATACTTCGGTGGCGTCCCGCCACAGGATCGAGGCGCAGCCCTCGGGCGAGATCACCGAGTAGATCGCGTGTTCGAGCATCAGCACGCGATCACCGGCAGCCAGTGCGATCGCGCCGCCAGAGCCGCCCTCGCCGATGATCGTGGCGATCAGCGGCACAGGTGCCTCCAGGCAGGCCTCGATCGACCGTGCGATGGCTTCGGCCTGACCGCGTGCCTCAGCGTCGATGCCGGGGAACGCTCCGGAAGTGTCAATGAAGGTAAGGATCGGCAGTCCGAACCGTCCCGCCAGTTCCATCAGCCGACGGGCCTTGCGGTAGCCCTCCGGGCGCGCCATGCCAAAGTTCCGGGCCAACCGAGTGTCGGTATCGTTACCCTTTTCGGTGCCGATGACGACAACCGCCCGGCCATGAAATCTGCCCATGCCGCCGATTACCGCGGCATCGTCGGCGAAGGCGCGGTCGCCAGCCAAGGCGGTGAAGTCAGTTATCAGCCCGGCGACGTAGTCCAGTACCTTGGGCCGGTCGGGATGACGAGCGACCTGGGTTTTCTGCCATGGGGTCAACTTCAGGTAGGTTGCGCGGAGCTGGCGATCAGCTTTTTCGGTGAGTTTTGCCACTTCGTCGGCGATGTTGATGCCGTCGGGCTCCGACATCCGCCGCAGCTCCTCGATCTTGCCCTCCAGCTCGGCAAGCGGCTTTTCAAAGTCCAGGAAATGACGCATGGCGCGATCTAGCACGAATTGGCGGGATTGATAGGCGACGCATTCGCGGTTTTGTCTGCAGGCCCGGCCGGCGCGGACAGAACCGACTGCGCAAGCGGATGGTGCGTCTGCACCAATTCTCGTAATCGTTCCGCCATGACATGGGTGTAGATTTCGGTCGTCACGATGTCGGCGTGGCCGAGGAGCATTTGAAGGCTGCGCAAATCGGCACCTCGCGCCAGCATGTGGGAGGCGAAGGAATGTCGCAGGATGTGCGGCGAAATCCGGTCGGGATCCAGGCCCGCCGCCACCGCGACCTGCTTCAGCAGCACGGCAAAGGCCTGTCGGGTGATCGGGTGGCGAGGCGATCGGCCCGGAAAAAGGTAGGGGCTGAGCTGTTTCAGCGAAACTCCCAGCAACGGCGCGGTCAGGGTGGCTGCCGCCTGTTTTGCCTGGTCTGAAAGCGGCACGATGCGTTCCTTGCCGCCCTTGCCGCGGACCAGCAGCATTTCAGCGTCCTCAGCGAGCGCGTGGCGTGGCAGAGACAGCAGCTCCGATATTCGCAGGCCGGTAGCATAGAGCAGCTCCAGCGCAGCATGGAGCAGCTTCCCCTGCGGGCCTGCGTGAGTGGCCGCGGCGGCAAGTAAGGCGCCGACTTCAGCCTCCGTCAGGTATTTGGGTAGTCGGCGAGGCAGCTTCGGCGCGTCCAGCAGCGTGGTCGGATCATCGACGCGAACGTTTTCCCGCAGCAGGAACAAGTGGAACTGGCGCAAGGTCGAGAGGCGTCGGGCGGTGGATCGGGCCGCAAGGCCAGTTGCGGCCAGACTGGTCATGTAAGCCTGCGCAGTGGTGGCATCGGCTTGACTCGCAGAACCACCCTGGCTTGCCACGAAGGCGGAAAAGTCGGTCAAGTCGGATGAGTAAGCAGCGATCGTGTTGCGCGAGGCGCCGCGCTCGGCAGCCATCATTTCAAGGAAAGCCTCGATATGACGGTCCATTGCCGGCTAGTTGCCCTTAAACTTGTCGTTCGGCAGCGTTTTCTCGATTGACTGCATTTTCGGGGTGGGCGGAAAGCTCCCCAGCAGCAGCATGCCGCCGGCGAGCAGAAGAAGGCCGGCGGCAAAGACAATAATAAAGATGCGGCTCATGATCGCCCAGGTTGTGGATGGCTTGAACAGGCCCGAGCCGGTCGGCTTGGCGTGGCCAGGATACGGCGTGCTACCGTTGCCAGCCATGACACGCAACACAGCACTTCAGGAAGCCAGCTTTCCGCAGGAGCGTCTGACCGGGCGCAGCATCGCGCTTGTGGGTCTTATGGGCGCTGGAAAGACCTCGATCGGGCGGCGGTTAGCGGCACGGCTAGGACTGGCGTTCTTCGATGCCGATGCCGAAATTGAGTTAGCTGCGGGATGCAGCATCCCGGACATCTTCGCGCGCTACGGCGAGGCGGCGTTTCGCGACGGCGAGTGCCGTGTGATCCGACGGCTGCTGGCAGGGAGACCGATCGTGCTGGCCACTGGTGGCGGCGCATTCATGGATGCGGCGACTCGCGAGCAGATCCGGCAAAATGCGACCTCGGTTTGGCTGCGATGCAGCCTAGCGGTGCTGGTGCGACGGGTGGCGATGCGCGACAACCGGCCGCTGCTCGCCAATGGGCG
>JAYTTA010000176.1:0-7601 GCA_043745345.1 Acetobacteraceae bacterium
GCGGCCTGCCTGTCATCGCGCTCAACGCCGACGCCTTGGGCCAGGCAGACGCCGTAGTTGAACGCCGCCACCAGATCCCCACCGGCCGCCGCCTGCTCGAACCACTGGCGGGTGCGCAGCAGGTCATCCTTGTCGCCGACACCTTTCAAAACCAGGTTGGCGAGGTCGGCCTGCGCCTGCTTATCGCCGGCCTCGGCCGACAGCCTGAACCAGCGCGCCGCCTCCTCCGGATCGGCTGCCATGCCGGCCCCCGTGAGATGGAGCAGGCCAAGGGCGCGCGCTGCCGACCGATGGCCGGCATCGGCCGCCCGGCGCATCCACATCGCGGCCTCGGCATAGTTCGGCGGCAGCTCGCCGCCGCGGGCGTAAAGATCGCCGACCAATGCGGCGGCCTCCGGATCGCCGGCCAGCGCCGCCCGGCGCAACCAGGATTCGCCCTCGGTCGGGTTAGCATCGACGCCGTTGCCCTGCATCAGCGCCAAACCCCAGCGCGCCTGACCGGAGCGATGGCCCTTCTCGGCGGCGCGACGATAGAGCTGTGCCGCCTGGGCTGGGTCGGCGGGCAGGCCGACGCCGCGGTCGGTCATCACGCCAAGTAGATAGAGCGCGGTCGGCAATTCCGCCTTGGCGGCGCGGGCCATGTAGTCGGCAACCCGCGCCTGTATCCTGTCCTTGTCGGGCGCGTCCTCGGTCACATCACGAGCCAGGGCCAGGGCCAGGCCAAGCTCGCCCTGCGGGCAGCCGGACGCGGCGGATTTCTCGTACCAGGCATCGGCCTGCGGCAGATCGCGGAAGGCTTCCGGACCGGATGTCAGGATATAGGCAAGCACCGCTTGGCCGTCGGCCGAGCCCGCTTCGGCCGCCATACGGGCAAAACGCGCGGCGGTGGCGAAATCGGGTTCGGACGTGTCTTTGACGGCGAACAGCGACGATTTGGCCTCGGTGCCGCCGAGGCCGTGGATATAAAGGGCGGCGAGCAGTGACTGCGCCTCGACATGGCCGCACCCAGCGGCCTGTTCCAGCCAGCGCACGCCTGCGTTGCGGCTGGGCGGGACCCCCGCACCTTCCAGATAGCAGCGCCCGACGCGGTAGAAGGCGTCCGGGATGCCCGCCTTCGTCGCGCGCGCGTAATACGCAAAAGCTGGCTTGGGCTTGCCGGCGGCGGCAAGCTCCAGACCCCGGCGCAATGCTGCCGGCGGCGAGACCAGCGCATGCAGCCAGGCAATCACGGCTCGCGCATGCCTTCCTGGGTAACTGGCAGAATGCGTCCGAGCAGGTAGCCCAGCACGGTGCGTTTTCCGACCTTGATGTCGGCGGTGATCGGCATGCCCGGGCTGACGCGGAAGTTGGCCGGCACGTCGTGCAGGTCGACGCTGTCGATGGTGATGCGCGCCCGGTAATAGGGATCGGTCGAGTTGCCGGGCAGCGGCACCGCGCCTGTATTGTGCCCACCCGCCATATCCGCGCTGGTAAAACTGTCGGCGCTGACAACCCGCACGGTGCCGTGGGCCATGCCGTACTGGGTGAATGGGAAAGTATCGAACTTGAGCGACACCGAGTCGCCGACATGCACGAAACCGTTGTCGCGGCCGATCACGTTGGCCTCGACCTCAAGCGGCGCGTCGGTCGGCACTAGGGTGATGAACTGCTCGCCCGATTGCAGGACCGAGCCCACGGACACGCGCGCGAGGGTCAGGACCTTGGCGTCGCGGTCGGCGCGCAGCTCGACCAGCTGCTGGCGAAGCTGCGCCTTGTTGAATGTTTCGCGCGCATCCGACAGCTTGCGGACTTCTTCAGAAAGGGTTTGCGAGACCTGGGCGCGCCAGTTCTGCACGTAGCCGTCGCGTTCGGCCATCATGGCACCCATGTCGCGCCGGGCCGTCTCGCCGGTTTCGGTCGCCGTCGCCAGGCCGCGCTCGACCTCGATCCGGCTGTCCTTGGCGGCCAGCGAGTTGAGGCGAGAGCCGACCTGGAGCTGCTCCAGGCTTCTGCGCATCGTTTCGACGTCTTTCGCAACCGTCAGGCGTTCGCGGTAGGAGGAGGCGTCGTTGGCCGACCGCAGCATGGTCGATTTCAGCCCGTCGATCTTCTGGCTGAAATTCTCCAGCTTGAAGTTAAACTCGGCCTGGCGCTGGGCATGGATCGCCGCCTGCAACGCCAGTGAAGGATCGAGCCCGGCATAGGTGAACGGCTTACCCGCGGCCTCGGCCTGCAACCGCGACACCTCGGCCTGCAGGCCGGCGACCTGCGCACCCGATCCGCCCATGTCGGCGTTGGCGAAAGTGGGATCGAGCCGGGCCAGCAATTGCCCGGCCTTGACGGTCTCGCCCTCACGCACCTCGATCGAGCGCACGATCGCGGTTTCCAGCGGCTGCACGACGATATTGGCGGATTTCGACACCACGCGCGCCGGCGACGACACCACGCGATCGACCCGGATCAGCCCCAGCGCCAACACGCAGGCGGCGAACATCGAGCTCACGACCCAAACCGTGCCGCGCGCTGACCACGGCACCGGCATAGCGACGATCGCCGCCGACGGCGACTGGAATTCCAGCACCACCGGCATCAGAGTATCCCCGCGGCGCGGGGCAGCGACTCGGCTAGTCGCCTTGGACAAGCGTGGGGGCGATGGCTGCATGACGGGAACCTTGCGTATCTAGATGACGGTGCTGCTGCGCCCAAAGCTGACGGTATATCGAGCAGCGTTCGAGCAGCGTGCGATGCGGCGCAATATCCACCAGACGGCCCTTCTCCAGGACCATGATCTGGTCGCACTCGGTCAGCGACGACAGCCGGTGCGACACCAGGATCATGGTGCGGCCACGCGCGATCCGGTTGAGGTTGGCGTTGACCAGAGCCTCGCTTTCGGGATCGAGCGCGCTGGTCGCCTCGTCGAGGATCAGGATGCGCGGGTCCTGGATCAGCGCGCGGGCGATCGCCAGCCGCTGCTTCTGGCCGCCCGAGAGGTTGGGTGAGCCCTCCTCGATATAAGTCTCGTAGCCATTCGGCATCCGCTCGATGAATTCTTCTGCCCCCGCAAGCCGGGCAGCCCGGACAACGTCGTCGATCGTCAGCCCGGGACGGCCAGCGATGATGTTGTCGCGGATCGAACCGCGAAACAGGAAATTGTCCTGCAGCACGACGCCGAAGCTGGAGCGCAAATGGCGCAGGTTGATCTCGCGCAGATCGGAGCCGTCGATCTTGAGGAACCCGGAATAGTCGCGGTTGATGCCCTGTAACAGCCGCGCCAGGGTGGACTTGCCCGAGCCGCTGCGCCCGACCACGCCCAGCATAGTGCCGGCCGGGATCGAGAAGCTGACCCGGTCAAGCGCCGGGACCTTGGTGCCGCCATAGGTGAACGACAGGTCGTCGAGAGTGATCGCGCCGGCGAACTTCGGCCGCAACCCACCTGACGCCGCATCCATCTCCAATGGCCGGTTCAGCACAGAGCCGGCCTCGGCGACGGCGGCGCCGAACTCCTCGTAATCCTCGATCAGCCGGGCGAGCCCGACCAGTGGCTGAGCGACGCGCATCGATAGCATCATGAAGGCGAACAGCGCGCCGACCGCATAGCCGGTGGCATCGTTCATCGCCAGATAGGCGCCGAGCAGAATGATACCGATCGACATGAAACGCTCGACCGGGGTGATCAGCGTCTGCGGCCAGCTCGCGAGCTTGCCGAACGCCATCCGCCACTTGCCGGCGTCGGCGACCTTCTCGTCCCAGAGCGCGCGGCGCTGCGGCTCGATCGCCAGCGACTTCACGGTCTTGATGCCGAAGATAGTTTCACCCAGTACTGCGGCGCGGTTGGTCTCAGCCGTGACGACATTCAGGAACATCGCCCGCAGGGGCCGCAGGAAGGCCAGGATGATGATGGCAATCAGGCCCGAGCAGGCGACGACTATCCAGGCCAGTGTGGTGTCAAGATAGAACAAAAACGGCAGCAGCACGACGAGTGTGAAAAGATCGAGGAAGGTGGTCAGCAGCTTCCCGGTCAGGAACTCCCGAACTTTGTTGATCTGGCCGATCCGGTGCATCGTCTCACCGGCGGGATGACGCTCAAAGTAGTCCAGCGGCAAGCGCAGCAGGCGTGCGAAGATGTGCAGGTTAAGCTTGGTGTCGAGCCTGGTGCCGACGGTCAGCACGATCATCCGGCGGGCATGGCCGAGCAGCGTTTCATATACCACGCCGATCGCCAGCACGGTCGATAGCAGCGCGAGGGTGGAATAGCTATGGTGGGTCAGCACCTTGTCGACCACAGTCATCACCAGCAGCGGTGGGAAGATGGTTAGGAAGCTCAATGTCAGGGATGCGATGCCGATGTCACGCAACGCACCGCGTTCGCGCCCGACCAGGGAGGCCAGCCAGCGCATCGACAGCGGTGCCTCGGATTCCGCGATGCCGCGGTTGGCGCGCACCAGCACCGCCTCGCCGGACCAGACCTGCATCAGCCGCATCTCGTCGATCGGCGTCGCCGGGTCGCTGGCGGGGGCCAGCGGGTCCTTCAGCATGACGACCTTCTGGTCGGGATTGCCGCCGGTCATCAGCGCGGCGGAACCGTCCTTGAGCACCAGCACGACGGGGCCGCCATCATAAAGCCGGATCAACTGCCTCCAGCCGAGCCGCACGGCGCGCGCCCACAGGCCGCATTCCTGCGCCCAGGCGGAAAGCGAGGCGGCGGATGCCGCGGCATCGCCGGGAACGCGGCGGTAGTCCTCAGCGTTCAACTCCATGCCGTAGTAGCGCGCGGCTTGCAGCAGCGCCTGCACGCAGGGATCCCCCGGAGGTTTGACGCCGGGAGACAGGTCTGGCGCGACGCCGACGACGATGGCCGGCTGGCTCTTTTCCGATGTCGGGTCCGGCTTGCCGGGTCCTTGAACTGGACCGAAATTCTGACTCATGATCGCGGTGTCCAGTGCATCCAAATGCGCTCCTGTACGAAACGATCCGATCCGGGTCGTTCCGTTGTTCTACCCTAATGAGCCGCGCCGCAGTGGCCTGTCGCGGGCTCAGGCCTCAAGGCCAGGTTCACGGTTAAAAATATTAAAGCCCGACATACCAAGTTTCGCAGACAGCGTGTTTAGCACGTTTGATCCGGCAGGTGGTACAGAAGAAACGACAAAGGGATCGTAATGCCCAATGTTACAACAACACCCTTAACAATGTCCGCAGTTTAGGAAAGATCGCCGCATGCAAATACGCAATGCCGAGGATGCCGACCTTGCCGAAATCCAGGCGATCTATGCCTATCACGTGCTTCACGGCACTGGCTCCTTTGAGGAGGAACCGCCCTCAATCGAGGAAATCGCCGAGCGCTACCGCCACGTCGTCGATCGCGGCTGGGTGTGGCTGGTCGCGAGCGATGCTTCCGGCGTGCTCGGCTTCGCCTACTACGCCCAGTTCCATGACCGCTCGGCCTATCGGTTCACCGCCGAGGACAGCGTCTACATCCGCGAGGACGTGCGCGGCCAGGGCGTCGGCAAGGCGCTGGTGATGAAGCTGATCGAGGCCGCGACCGAGCGCGGCTTCCGCACCATGATCGCGGTGATCGGCGACAGCGAGAACGTGGGCTCGGTCGGCGTCCATGCCAGCCTGGGCTTCCAGACCGTCGGCACGCTGCGCCATGCCGGGCTGAAGTTCGGCCGGTGGCTCGACGTCGTGCAGATGCAGCGCCCACTCGGCGCCGGCGACACCGACGTGCCGCCCTGCTGAGCTTCCCGCACGCGCCAGCAAGTGCCCGTGTCGGGCTTGACCGACTGATCCTCCTCGATCCGGATTTTTCTGCCATCGAGGCCGACGCTGGGCCACTGCCGTGGCGGCGGCGAGCCGACGGTTTCCCCGGGCTTCTGCAGGCCATCGTCGGCCAGATGATCAGCAGCCAGGCGGCCGGGGCGATCTGGGCGCGGCTGTCCGCCCTGCCCGGCGCACTTGATCCGGCCGGGCTGCTGGCGCTGCCCGAAGATGCCCTGCGCGCCGCCGGCCTGTCGCGCCCGAAAGTGGCCCACGCCCGCGACCTGGCCCAAGCGTTCGCGATCGGCCGGCTGAGTGCCACCGGCATCGCGGGCATGGACGACGCGGCGGCGATCGCGGCAATCACCTCGGTGCGCGGCATGGGCCCCTGGAGCGCCGAGATCTATCTGCTGTTTGCCCTCGGCCGCGAAGATATTTTTCCAGCTGGGGACATTGCCGTCGCTGGCGCGTGTGCCGCCCTGAAAAGCTTGGCCATGCGCCCGAATCCCGCAGCGCTCCGGCTCTTGGCCGAACCATGGCGGCCGTGGCGCTCGCTGGCGGCTCGGTTGCTGTGGCACCATTGGCGCCATATCACCGGCCGGCCGGCGATCGACGACCTGCCGACGCCGTAAGCAGGAAGCAGGGGCTCCGCCCCAAACCCTGCAAAGGGGCAGTCGCCCCTTTGAACCCCTTCCTTGGGTATTGCGCCGATGGGGGAGCTTCCACAGCGGGGTTTGGGGAGGGCCCCTGCTTTTCAACGCTTCCTTCACGTTGTGCGGCCATGATGGCGTTTATGTCCGCGGCAAACCTGACCCAGACCTATCAACCCGCGACATTCCTGGAGCGTGGCGTTGCCATGCCTTTCACCACGCCGCAGCTGGCCGGCGCGCGGACCCGGCCGGACAAGCGCGAGCAGTTGGAGGTGATCCTGCCCAACCCGGCGGGCGGCCGCGGCGTCTACGTGTTGCCTTGGGCGGGGGTACGGGAGCTGTGCCGGCCGACGGTGCATGACGCCCGGCTGCAGCAACTGGTCGCCGAACTCAAGGTCGTGACACCAAGCCTGATCCGCCGGCTGGCGCGCCAGGTCGCGGCCGAGGGCCTGGCGGGGCGGGAGGCGCAGCGGGCCGCCGCCGTGGTATCTGAGGCTGACCGGCAGGACCAGATGGTCGCCAACTTCCAGCTGCTGATGGCCCTGGTCGAGCAGGTGACACCGAATCGAAATGTGGCAGACAGGGACGCCGCCCTGGCACCCGACCGGTCTCGGCTATCCGAGATCGAGGGCCGGGCCAAGCAGACCATCGCTGACATCGCCCCCAGCATCGGCTGGCCCGCCGAGACCATCGCCACCGGGCTGGAGGAGCTGGCCGCCATCTTCATGGGCATCGGCATGGGCGCCACGGTCAAGCAGGCGCGCATCCCGCGGTTGCTGCAGGCGCTCACCACCCTCCAGGCCGAGACCGCGATCTGGGCGGAGCAGCATGAAGACGACAGCGGGCAGGCGGCCGCGATGGTTGCAGCCGTAGCCAACGTGACGATCGAGTGTGCTCAGGCCAGCCTGGCGGATGCCAGGCTGATGGCCGTGGGCGTGCCAACATTGCTGCGCGAATGGGGCAACGGGCCGGAGCGTATCGGCGCGCGCGTCGGCCGGTGCGACTGGCTGATGGACGGGTGGGAGCAGATCTGCCTGATCTGGGCGGCGGCCGACAGCACGCCTGCCCGCCGCCAGGCGCTGGATGAGATGGCGATGATGGTGCCGATGCTGCCGCGTGAAGCCTCCGAGTGGCTGGGCGCCGCGGTCAATACCGACGGTGCCGGGCGGTTCCGCCGGTCGGTCAGCCTTAATCAGGATTGGCGCACCGGTGCCGCGG
>JAYTTA010000177.1:0-7557 GCA_043745345.1 Acetobacteraceae bacterium
TTGAGCCAAATTGGAATCCCATCGGTAAACCGACGTCCTGCTCACCTCGACTCGACCCTCATCATCGGCGGGCAGACGACATCGGACGGAGCTGCCGACACCGTGAACGAGACCGGAGGCACCTTCCTCGGTAATGGCGGCCGCTTCATCCAGCCGGTGCAGTGGAGCCTCGCGGCAACCTCCAAGGTCGCCGACTCCGTCCAAATCAGTGGGGCAGTCGGGTTGCAACGCCGGGCGGCGAGGCGCCGATTAAGTGCAGCGTGGGGCTTCCGCCCCAAACCCCGCCGGGATAGCGCCACGGTGCGCCTAACCTAAGGAAGGGGTTCAAAGGGGCGACTGCCCCTTTGCGGGGTATGGGGCAGAGCCCCATGCGTCTTGCCTTGCAGCGCTACGTACTTTCGAACAATGCCTGCCCGATGAAGCCGCCGCCGACGCCTGGGGGACAGGCGAACAGGCCGCTGCCGACATGGGTGGTGAACTGGTTCATCGCGTCCATTTTCGACATGCGGTCGAACACCGGGATGAAGCCGGTGCGCGGATCGCGCTGATACGACACGAACAGCAGCCCGGAATCGAACATCATGCCCTGGCGCCAGGGCGGCCAGCGCTCGGCGGTGACTGAGGTCGCGTCGTTGTAGGAATAGCCGCGGCGGAACATCTGGGCGCCGTTGTTGGCGATCACCGAACCCAGCCTGGCGTGGGAGTTCACCGGCACTACCGGAATGCCATCAGCTGTGGTCGCGCTCAGATCGAGCGGTGCGAATTCGTGCGTCCTGCCGAGCGGCGCGCCGGATGCCTTGTGCCGGCCGACGACTTCCTCCTGGTAGTCGACCGGCGTTTGGTCCCAGTGCTCCAGTGAAATGCGGATGCGGCGGGTGACCATGTAGCTGCCGCCGCGCATCCAGGCCGGGCCATCGCCGCCTACCCAAACGACTTGGTTGAAATCGCGCGGCAGGTTGGGGTTTGCTGCGCGGCGGCCGGCGGGATCGGGATTGTTGGTGCCGTCCTTGAAGCCCATCAGGTTGCGTGGAGTGCCGGCAGCCCGGGTGTCGGGCATGAAGCCGGTTTGGCCCCAGCGCATCCGCGCCTGGCCGTAGCCGATCCGGCTGAGCTCGCGGATCGCGTGGAAGACGACCTGCGGATCGTCGGCGCAGGCCTGCACCGACAGGTCTCCGCCGGTCCGTGCCGGCTCCAGCTGATCGCCGTTGAAGCGTGGCAGATCGACCAGGGCCGCCGGCCGGCGTACTTTAAGCCCGAAGCGGTCCTGGCCGGCGTTGTCGAACAGGGTCGGACCGAAGCCGAAGGTCAGGGTCAGGCGCGCCGGATCAAGGCCCCGGGCACTGCCGCCATCGGCGATGGTGATGTCGTCGGCGCTGATGTCGGCGACCGGCAGGCCGGCTGACAGTCGGGCCGCGGCGGCGGTCCATAGCTGCAGCAGCCGGGCAAGGTCCGACGGCTTTCGCGCGACCACGTCGAACGCGGCGAGGTAGGTGTGCTTCTGCTGCGGCGTGGCGATGCCGGCCTGGTGGTTGCCGTGGAACGGCTCGATTGCCGGGAGGGCGAAAGCAGGCGCCGCGATCAGGCCGCCGGCGGCACCGATGAAGCTGCGACGAGAGGGTGGCACGTTGGTGGTTCCTTAAGTTTTGAGCCTGCGGGGGCGCTTCCCCGGCGGGGTTTGGGGCAGAGCCCCTACTTATTTAGCAAGACCCAACATATTTAGTTCATCCATCACATAGTAAAACCCATCCCCCGCCGGCGTCATCGCGATGCCGAACAGGTCGCCGCTACCGGGCGGCATCTGCGCCTTGTTGGCGTCGATCCAGCGCGCGTAAAGCTGCTTGCCGGAAACCGGATCCACCTCGACGACCTGGCCGTTGAGGCCGTTGACCACCAGCAGGTGGCCATTGCCGGCGATTGTCATTGCGAGCGGCCGTCGAAACAGGCCGTCCTTGGTGATTTCGGTGCCCTGGCCGGCGCTGTCCCTGCGGGTTGTGGCGTGCTCGATCGCCAGGATACGGTTACCGACCGCGTCAGAGACATAAAGCGTATCGTGGGCACCAAGCGCCAGCCCGGTCGGGCCGATCAGGAAGGCACCGGCATCGGCCTGGGCGCCGAAGCCGTCGGCGATAACCGTCTGTTCGGTAACGGCGGGGGGGTTCCCGGGTGCGATCGTCAGGCGAATGCGCAGCACGGTGGCCTTGTTGACGACGGTCGCGTCGTCACCGGGCGCGCCGAGGCCAAAGCCGGCATTGCTCACGAACAGGATAGCGTCAGTACCATTGTCGATGACCGCCATGTTGCCCCACGGCATGTCGATGTGTTCGCCGGCAATGGTTTTTTCGACTTTCCCCTGTGCGTCGAGCACGATCAGGCAGCCGGCGCCGCGCGTGGCGGTGGTGCCGTCGGTGCTTGGCGCGCTGCCGACGATGACCCAGCCGGATTTCAGCATCGCCATGGCGGTGCCAAGGCCGACGCCGCCGGGGCAGTTCGGAAGGTTGGCCGGGATGGTCGCGAAGGTCGCGAGTTTTCCAGTGGAAGGCGTGTAGCGGACGATGGTCGAGCCGGTGCCCTGCAGGTTCTTCGCGTTGTTGAAGTTGCTGACCAGGACGTCGTCCTTTTCAATTGCGCCTGCGGATGCCGGGGCGACGACGATGGCGTAGGGGTTCTGGTCGCCGTTGTCGGGCACGGTGGAGATCACCGGCGCCTGGCGGCGCAGCGCTTCCAGAAAGCCGCCCGGCGCCGCGGCCCGTGCCGGAGCCGCCAGCAACAAGGCCGCCAGGAGAGCGCGCGACATGAAAGAGGAAAAGGACATCGCCTGGGTCCCGTCAGAAGGTGATATTGGTGCGCACACCAAAGACCGCTTCGTTGCTGATCCGCTGGCGCGGGAAATATGGGTTGGGAATGCCGCCGCCGGGCATGAAGACGTACTGGAAGTCCGGCTGGACCTGCCACCACTGGTTGACCTGGATCTGGTAGGTTACCTCAACAAAGCTTTCGCTGGAGCGCCGTTGGTAGGGTCCCCCCGAATAGAATGCGGTATCCTTATCCAGACCGCGGGCGGCGCCGCTGACCTTGGCCAGACCGTAGGCGACGCCGAACGTGTCCCCGTCGCGGCCGGGCAGGGGAGCCTTCAACACCAGCCCGGCATTCAGGCTGAACTCGACCAGGTTGCGGTCGCCTGGGGCGCCGTTGGCCCGCACGAAAAGGCTGACTGAGCGCACCTTGGCCGGGTCTGGCCGCCAGACCGTCTGGTCGACCACGCCATACAGGCTGAAGTTCCGGCGGATCTGGCCCGGCACGCCGTTGCTGGCGGGATCGGCCAGGGATCCTCCTGCGGCGTCATAGCGCTGATTATTGAACGATGCGGTATCGAACCAGGCGCCCAGCCGATAGGTGCCCGGCAGCCTGATGAGATCCGAGTCCGACGCCTGCGACGGCTGCACGATGTCGCCGTTGGACGGCTGGTTGACCGCATACTGCGCCTCGGCAATGAAAAGCGCGCCGGTGTTGAAGTTGAATCTTGTGCCGTAGCGCGCGTTGCCGCGCAGCTGGCTGTTGTCGTTGAAGGTGCCCCCGGTCGGGTTGTCGTCGAACGCGCCCGCCAGCAGGGTTAGGGCCCCAGTTGGCCGGGCACGCAGCCGCAGGCCGACGGAGGACAGCGGGTAGGTCGGCCCGCCGCCGTAGAGCCCGTAGGTCGATGTCACCGGCCAGCCCAGCATGGTGTTGAGGAACAGGCTGGCGCCGGAGCTCACGTCGAATTCCTGGTCGATGCTCTGCTGGCCGATCTTCACATCGGCGTCGCCGCCCGCGAACAGCTGCTGGTACCAAAGCTCCCACAGCCGGGTCGAGGGCGCGGCCACGATCCCGCTGGGGGTTTGCAGGCTGCGCAGATTCTGCAAACCGAGGTTGCCGCCATGGATCTGGAACGCGCTGATGTTGAGCGTGCCGCCTTCGAGACCGAAGGCTTTGCCGGTATCGACGCCGACGCCGAGCAGGGTGACGCCGGCATAGACAAAGCCTTTCTGCACGCCGCCGGTGACGTTGCCGAGCACCTCGCTGGTTTCCTGCAGGCCGATGGTGATGCCGTAATCGCCAAGCAGACTGCGCAGACCGCCCATGTCGCCGAGCAGGTTGGAGCGTTTCCAGACGCCAGCAAGATAGGTGTCGCCGGGTGCAGCGGGCTCGGCGTTCTGCGGCAATCCGCCGGGGGGCGACGAGCCGCTGATGGAGTTGTCGCCCGGTGTCGTTTGGGCCCAGGCCGGCTGCGCGCCGGCGGCCAAGGTCGCGCAGGTAAACGCCGCAAGCGGCCATCGGCTGGTTCGATGCAAGGTCAAATACTGGTTCCTGACGGATTGGCGGTGGGGTGTCTGGCTACTTGACGGTGAGCTTGGTCTTCGATGCGTCTTCGGCGTACTCGTCATGGATCTCGTAGCTGCCGGGCTTCAACGGTCCGATGAAGAAGGTCACGGTCTGGCCGCCGGTCGCGACCTTGCCGCCCTTGAACTCGTCGCTCATGAACTCGGCGGTCGTCGCATCCAGGTTCTGGAGCGTTACTTTTATGCGGGTGTTGGCGGGGATGGTCGGCGCGATCGGATCGAACTTGTGATTCTTTATCGTCAGGTTGAGCGTCGCGTCCTCCGCCTGGGCTACCGGTGCGATCGCGAGGGTAGCCAGAAGCACGCCGCACACCATCGACATCGATATTTTCCGCATGGCCAAGCTCCTTGATACGTCGAATTGCGATTGCGAGTTATTCGCGTTTGCGGCGTGGTTCTATCGTTCCGGTAGAACCACGTCAACGCCGTCGGATCAACCGCCGAGGTAGGCCGCGATCACCGCGGGATCATTGGCGATGTCGCCGGCCGGGCCCTGCATCGTGATCCGGCCGGTCTCCAGAACGTAGGCGAAATCGGCGATTTCGAGTGCTGCGGAGGCGTTCTGCTCGACCAGGAGGATGGTCGTGCCCTCGCGCTTGAGGTCGGCAAGTATCAAGAAAATTTCTTCAACGAACAACGGCGCTAATCCCATGCTGGGCTCGTCGAGTAGCAGCAGCTTTGGCGCCCCCATCAGAGCGCGGCCGAGCGCCAGCATCTGCTGCTCGCCGCCCGACATCGATCCGGCGAGCTGGTTCTGGCGCTCACGCAACCGGGGGAAGCGGGCGAGCACCTGGTTTCGCCGGCGGCCGATTTCGGCGGAATCGCGCACCAGCCAGGCGCCGAGAGCAAGGTTGTCGGCGACCGAAAGCTCGGCGAAGATCTGGCGGCCTTCCGGTACCTGGAGCAGGCCCATCGCTGCGATGCGGTTGGCACGAAGGCCGGTGATGTCGGTGCCATCGAGGGACAGACTTCCGGCGCGGGGCCGCAGCAGGCCGGAAATCGCGCGCATCATCGTGGTCTTCCCGGCGCCGTTGGCACCGATGACGCAGACCGTCTTTCCGCTGCCGACACGGATATCGATGCCGGCCAGCGCCGCTGTGGCGCCGTAGGAGACGTGCAGGCCCTCGACCACCAGGCTGGTCATGGTCCGGCGGTGTCCTGCATGGTTTTCCGTGCCGCCAGCCTGGCTGCCATCTTGTGGCCGAGATAGGCCTCGATCACCCTGGCATCGCGACGGATCGCGGCCGGGGCTCCCTGCGCGATCCGGCGGCCGAAATTCAGCACCGTTATCGTGTCGGCGATGTCCATGACGAAGCCCATGTCATGCTCGACCAGCAGAACTGTGGTGCCCGTGTCACGGATGCGGCGGACGAGTGCGGCGAGGGCGGATGTCTCGGCCGGGTTCATGCCAGCGGCGGGCTCGTCGAGCAGCAGCAGGCGCGGCTGGGCGGCGATGGCGCGCGCGACCTCCAGCCGGCGCTGGTCGCCGTAGGGCAGCGCGCCGGCGAGGGCTTCCGGCCGGTCGCCGAGCCCGACGAACTCCAACGCCATCCGTGCCCGCTCGACTGCTATTTTTTCAGTGCGGCTGAAACTCGGCAGGCGCAGCACGATGGCGCCGAGGCGGCTGTGAATTGTCGGGTGCAGGCCGGTGAGCACGTTCTCCAGCACCGTCATTGCCGAAAAAATCCGGATGTTCTGGAAGCTGCGCGCCATGCCGAGGCCGGCGCGGGCGTGCACCGGCAATCGGGAGACATCTTGGCCGTTGAAGTCGATTTCCCCCGATGTCGGCACGACCAGGCCGGAAATCATGTTGAACAAGGTGGTCTTGCCCGCGCCATTGGGGCCGATCACCGCGTGAATCGAGCCTGCTTCCACTTTCATGTCGACGCGATCCACCGCGATGAGACCGGAAAACTTTCGTGTCAGACTGATAGTAGACAGCAGGCTCATGCGGCGCGCCGGCGCATGCGCAGGGCCAGCAGTCCGTTCGGCAGGAACAGCACCGCAAGCACGATGATCCCGCCGTTGAACATGCCACGGAAGTCGGAGAAGCCTCGAAGTACTTCCGGCAGCAGCGTCAGGATCCAGGCACCCAGCACGGGCGCGAACGGCGTGCCGATGCCGCCGAGCAAGGCAAAAGATAGAATGGTGACGGCTGGCTCGAAGCCGTACTCGTTCGGCCCGATGAAGTTGGAGGCGTGGGCACCAAGCGCGCCGGCGACGCCGGCCAGCACTGCGGACGCCACCAGCGCGCCGAGCCGGTAGCGCTGCACGTTCACCCCCATGACCTGGGCCGCGTTGGGGTCTTGCCGCATCGCCTCCATCGCGCGGCCGATGCGGCTGTGCCCGACCCGCCACAGGATGGTGATGGCGGCGATGAGGATAAGGAAGATCATCCAGCTCTGCGTGCGTTCGGGAATGCCCGACAGGCCGAGCGCGCCGCCAAGGAAATCGACGTTGAGATAGACCGCGCGCAGCACCTCGCCCAGGCCGATGGTGGCGATGGCGAGGTAGACGCCCGACAGCCGCAGCGTCGGGATACCGATCGCCAGCGCGAACAGGGCCGGCACCACGCAGGACGCCGGCAGCACGATGAAGAACGGCAGGTGCAGCTTCAACGTCATCAGTGCCGACGAATACGCGCCAAGCCCCATGAACGCCGCCTGGCCGAGCGACAGCTGCCCGACCGCCAGCACGACATACATAGACAGCGCCAGCAGCCCGTTGATGCCGAGCGCGTGGACCACGTTCTGGTAGGTCCAAAGGAAATCGTCGAGCCACACGGGAAGCGTCATGCGCGCCGCACCACGGCCTGGCCGAACAGGCCGGACGGGCGAGTCCACAGCACCGCGACTAGGATGGCGAAAGCCACAGCCTCCTTCAATCCTGAGTCAAGGTAGCCAGCGGTCAGCACCTCGATCACGCCGAGCAGCAGGCCGGCGATCAGCGCGCCGCGAAGGTCGCCCAAGCCGCCGACGATGATGACGACGAAACCGCGCAGCATCATCTGCTCGCCCATGTACGGCTGGATGGCGTTGAAGTTCAGGCCGATCAGCACGCCGCCGGCCCCGGCCAGAAAGCCGGACAGGAACGAGACCAGGGCGGCGAGCCTGGCCGTGTCGATGCCCATCAGTTCCGCGGCATCGGGCCGCTCCGCCATGGCGCGGATGCCGACGCCGAG
>JAYTTA010000178.1:0-7557 GCA_043745345.1 Acetobacteraceae bacterium
GACGCGGCGACTGCCGCCGACCACTTTCCGTCCGCAGTACGTGACCTGCTGGCCTGGCTGGCGGGCGAAAAGCTGGTCGAGGGCCATCCATTCCGCGACATCCTGGCGCAACCGCAGGGGCCGACGATGCCGGAAACTTGGATCCTCGGCAGCTCCGATTTCGGCGCCCAGGTGGCGGCGCATTTCGGCCTGCCGCACTGCTTCGCGCAGTTCATCAGCGAGCATGGGGCGGAGGGCGCGCTGAAACTGTATCGTGACAATTTTCGCCCAAGCGCGCGGTGTCCGGAGCCGGTCGGCGCGATCTGCGTCTGGGCGCTGGCGGCGGAAACCGAGGCCGAGGCGCGGCGGCTGTTCTCCTCGCGCGCGCTGGCCCGGCTGAACCGTGACCGCGGCATCTTTTCGCCATTGGTCTCCCCCGAGGAAGCCGCGTCGTTCGCCTATTCAGAGGCCGACCGCGCTCAGCTGGAGCAGATCGAGGCGCGGGCGATCTTTGGCACGCCGGACATCGTTGCGGAAAGACTTCGCCGGCTGGCGGCAAGCTGCGGCGTGCGCGAGGTCGCGGTGCTGTCGACCGCGCACGATCCGGCGGCGCGACGGCATTCCTACACGCTGCTGGCGGGTGAATTCGAAATGGCGCCGGTTTCGACACCCGGCAGCGATCGCAACCACGAAACAGCCCACGCGGTGGCCGGCTGAAGTCGGGGGCCGAATCATTCGTTGCCTGCCGGAAGCCATCCCGTGACGCCATCTGGCCCAGGTCGTGACACCCAACGTCAACCGAACTCGTTTCGGTCCAGCCCCGAAGATGTGATAGCGGCGTCTGGAATTTTTCGGTTGAAGCCGAGTTGTGCATTCGAACCGGATCGTGCTTCCGTCACCTGGAGGGTCGTTTCGATTCCCGGTCACGGAAGCGCTTCGTTTGACAGACCCAGAGAGAATGTTGCTGCGATGAACCGCCTGGCTGCCGAGGATCGACTGTACTGGCTGCGCCAGGATGCGGTGCTGGCCGAATTCGGCGAGTTCGCCCTGAAGTCCGACGATTTGGACAAGACACTCGCCGAGGCCTGCCGTTCGGTTGGCGAGGTCCTGGCCATCGACCTGGCCACGGTCCTGGAATTGCAGGACGGCGGCCGAACCTTGCTGGTGCGCGCCGGAACGGGATGGCAGCCGGAGCTTCTTGGCAGGGTCACCGTCGAGGTGGCGGATGGCAGCCTGGAGGATCGCACCCTGACGACCGGCGTGCCGGCGACCTGCCCCGATATCGAGGCCCTGGCCCGGTTCAGGATCGCGCCGTTCCTGGCCGAAAATGGCGTCAGGGCGATCGCCAACGTCATCATCCCTGGCGGCCAGCACGGCTTGGCGTTCGGGATCCTGCAGATCGGCAGCCAAAGCCCTCGCCTGTTCACCGACGAGGATATCGGGGTCCTACGCAGCTACGCCGCCCTGCTCGCCTCAGCAGTCGAACGCGTGCGCGCCATCCGGTCCCTGCACGACGAGAAGATGCGCGCGCGCCAGGGCGTCAAATGGCAGCAGGCGGCGAGCGCCACCGGGCTCATCGGCTTCTTCGACTGGCACCTGGCCACCGACACAATCACCGGCGACGCGCAATTCGCCAGCTTCTACGGCCTCGAACCACGAGACGCGGCCGCCGGCGTGCCGCTCAGCACGATCCTGGCGCTGGTCCATCCCGACGATCGCCCGGCGTCGGACGCCAACGTCGCCGAGGCGACCGCCAGGCCGACGGATTTCGCCAGGACCTTCCGCCTGCTTCACGCCGACGGCACGACGCGGTGGCTGCTGGCGCGCGGCCAGTGCCACGAATACGAGGACGGAACGCCGCTGAGCTACACCGGCACCGC
Organism: Acetobacteraceae bacterium; assembly: GCA_043745345.1. Lineage (GTDB taxonomy): Bacteria > Pseudomonadota > Alphaproteobacteria > Acetobacterales > Acetobacteraceae > PALSA-911. Next base: position 1,860 of record JAYTTA010000178.1, read on the forward strand.
GGTCGACATCACTGCCCTGAAAGCGGCCGAGGCGGTACTGCGCCGATCCAACGAGGTGCTGGAAGCGCGGGTGGCCGAGCGCACCCGCGAGCTGATCGAGTCGCATGAGCGGCTGCGGATCGCGGCCGAGGAGCGCGAGCAGGTCGAGCAGGCGCTGCGCCAGTCGCGCAAGATGGAGGCGGTCGGCCAGCTGACCGGCGGGCTGGCTCATGACTTCAACAACCTGCTGACGGCGATCTCCGGCAGTCTTGAAATGATCGCGATGCGCGCGTCGCAGGGCCGCATCGGGGAAATCGGCCGGTATCTCGCCGCTGCCCAGGAGTCGGCCCGGCGCGCGGCGACGCTGACGGCGCGGCTGCTCGCCTTCTCACGCCGGCAGACCCTCGATCCCAGCTCGATCGACATCAACCAGATGGTCGGCGGCATGAGCGACATGCTGCGCCAGACGATGGGTCCGACGATCGCCATGCAGTTCAAACCGGCAACTGGCCTGTGGCCGACGCTGTGCGACGTGAATCAGCTCGAAAGCACGCTGCTGAACCTGGCCATCAACGCCCGCCACGCGATGCCGGACGGTGGCGCGCTGGTCATCGAGACCGGGAACGCCGTGGTGCCAGACCGCCACAGCAAGTCCGCCGACATCTTTCTGGCCGGCGCGGCGCCCGGCGACTATGTGGTGTTGCGCGTGGCCGACACCGGGCACGGCATGACGCCGGAGGTGCTGGCGCGGGCTTTCGATCCATTCTTCACCACCAAGCCGCTTGGACAGGGCGCCGGCCTCGGACTGTCGATGATCCATGGCTTCGTCCAGCAATCGGGCGGCCAGGTGCTGCTGCGCAGCGCCGAGCGGCAAGGCACGACCGTGACCATTTACCTGCCGCGGCATGTCGTCGCGACGCGCGGCAACGGCGCGCACGGTGCTTCCGTCAGGACTCCCGGCAACAATACGGGCGCCGTCGTGCTGGTGGTTGGGGATGAGCCGGCGGTTTGTATGATCCTCGTGGCTGTCTTGGAGGATCTCGGCTACGCGGTACTGCAAGCGATCGATGGCCGTTCAGCGCTGGACTTGGTGGGCGGTAGTGCCCAGATCGACCTGCTGGTCACTGATGTCGGCCTGCCCGGCGGCATCAACGGCCGTCAGCTCGCGGATGCGGTCCGGCGGTCGCGGCCTGATCTGAAGGTGCTGTTCATCACCGGTTACGCCAACGGCGCTGCGGTTGGCGGGTTGATGGATCAAGGCATGGGGCTTTTGACCAAGCCGTTCAGCAAGGAAGCGCTCGCCAACACGGCTCAAGCCATGCTTCGGCCCTAGCGGCGGAAGGCGATACCGTTCCGCCACAGCTGAAATCGAAAGGCTATCCAGGCGACCAGCCCGACCGCAAAGGCGACCGAGACCAGGATCAGCGCGAACCAGACCGTCAGCACGGCAACCGCCACGCCGGTCATCATGAGAGCAAGGATGATGGCGGTGCGTTTCAGCCGGACCCCGAACGGCATCTTCAGGCGGCCATGGACGGCGCTGTCGCGGAATTCGCCCGCCGGCGTCATATCTAGAATTACATCCGAACGATTTGCCATAGACAGAAATTGGTCCTGAATCGGATGCCACGCAAGCATTCCATGCACAGATTACCGCATTGAAATTTGGCGTAGCTGGGAAATCTGGCGCTGCCGGCGCGGTTCAGCGCTTCGGCAGCAGGCGCTTGAAGTTCGGCTGACCGGTGGCCGCAGTCAGGCCGCCATCGATCACCAGGCAATGCCCGGTGATGTAGGAGGCATCCGCCGAGGCAAGGAAGGCGACGCCAGCCGCCATCTCCTCCGGTTTCCCGGCGCGGCCCATCGGCAGCCGGTCCGCATAGGCCTCCATCACGTCGTCGCTGGCGCGCATCCAGGCCGTGGCGGGGGTTTCGGTAAGCCCCGGGCAGATCGCGTTGACCCGCACGCCGTCCTGCGCATGGTCGATCGCCAGGTTACGGGTCAGGTTGACCACGGCCCCCTTGGCCGCGTTGTAGCCGGCAAACCCGTAATCGCCGTACAGGCCGGAAATCGAGGCGGTGTTGACGATGCAGCCGCCCGATCGGATCAGATGCGGCAGGGCAAAACGCACGCTGTAGAAGATGCTGTCGACGTCGGTCGCGAACACCCGCTTCCAACGATCGACCTCGATGTCGGTCAGGTAGCCGAAGCAGCCAATGCCGGCATTGTTGACCAGCACGTCGATCCGCCCAAAATGCTCTACCGTCGCGGCGATCAGCGTATCCATCTGCGCCATCTCGGTGACGTCGGTTCGGCTGGCCAGCATCCTTTCCGTCGGCAGCGCCATCTTCGCCACCTGCTTACGCAAAGCCGGCTCGTCGATGTCGGACAGGCTGAGGCTGGCGCCCTCGCTGGCGAACCTTTTGGCAATTGCCAGGCCAATGCCCGAGGCCGCCGCGGTGACGATCACGACCTTATCCTTGAACCGGCTCATCAAGTGCCCCCTTGCTGACGCCAAAGCTTGCAGGACCAAGCCGCTCCGGGCAACGCTAATCGCCTCAACGGGAGAAGCGGCGATGCGGGCAGCGGTGTTTGTGGGGCCGGGCGAGCCCCTGCGGATCGAGGATCGGCAACGGCCGGATGCGGGCCCTGGAGAGGTCGTGGTATGCGTCGCCTATTGCGGCATATGCGGCTCCGACCTGCACGCGACCGAGGCCAACCCGGTGCCGCTGCCGACCGGGGTGGTGCTGGGCCACGAGTTCTCCGGCACCGTGGTGGAAAGCCAGTCGGCAGACTGGCAAGTCGGCGACCGCGCCATCGGCGTGCCGCTGCAACCCTGCGACGAATGTTTGCCGATCGGCGCCTGCAAGGACGGGCTCGGCATACTGTGCCCGAAAGGCGTGATCGTCGGCCTGTCGCTTAAGGCGCCGGGCGGCTACGCGGAATACGTCAAGGTCACCGCGCGCCATGCGATGCGCGTGCCGGACGGCCTGGATTTGAGGCAGGCAGCGCTGACCGAGCCGCTGGCCGTCGGCGCCCATGCGGTACGCGCCGCCGGCGCGTTGCTCGGCGCCCGCGTGCTGGTGCTGGGCGCCGGGCCGATTGGGCTGGCGGTGACGATCTTCGCTAAAATGTCGGGCGCGCGGGATGTCGTGGTCAGCGAGCCGGACCCGGTGCGCCGGGCGCGAGCAGAAAAATTCGGTGCCACCGCAACTCTCGACGCAAGCTCGCCTGGCGCCGATTTCCAGCGCCTGACCAACGGCCGGGCGGAGGTGATCTTCGAATGCGTCGGCATCCGCGGGCTGCTCGCGACCTGCCTCGATGCCGCCGCGATCCATGGCCGGGTCGTCGTGGTCGGCGTCAATCGCGGCGAGGATTCTCTGTCCCCGCGCATCGGCATCCGCAAGGAACTAAATATGCGGTTCGTTCTGGGCTACGTGCGGGAAGACTTTTCCTTTGTGCTGGACATGCTGGCGGCCGGCCGGATCGATGCCGACGCGCTGATCACCGGCGTGATTGGGCTGGATGCGCTACCGGCAATGTTCGAGGGCCTGCGGACGCCAAACCCGCACGCCAAGATATTGATCGGCCCGGCGCTGTGATCACACCACCACAACGTTATTACACCATCAAACGGGCCAACGCCTCTCTCAATGCATGAAGGTCGTCCATCACGCCGACGCACAGGCTGAACATCTCGGCGTCGGCGGGCACGATGTCGGGCACCATCACCGTCATCATGCCGGCGGCGTGGGCAGAGCGCACGCCGTTATAGGAGTCCTCCACCGCTAGGCACGTTTCCGGCGCCACGCCAAGCCCGCTCGCGGCGCGAAGAAAAATGTCGGGGCTAGGCTTGGAGTGCTCCACATCATCGCGGGTGATCACCACCTCAAACCGGCTCCGCAACCCTGTGCGGACCAGGTTGGCCTCGGCATGGGCGCGGGTAGCGGCGGTGGCGACGGCGACCGGGAGCCCGTAGGCCTGCACGGCGTCCAGAAAGTCGAAAACTCCCGGCTTCATCGGCACCCCGGCCAGCAATCGCTCGTCGCGCAGCGCAGTGTAAGCCTGACGGTGATCATCGTATGGAAAACTCTCGCCGAGATGCGCACGCAATCCGGCCTGGAACTGCTCGCGCGAGCCGCCGATCAGCGCGTGCAGAAATTCCGGCGGCAGCGTGTAGCCGAACGGCGTAACGGTCTCGATGAAGGTCTCGACATAGACCCGCTCGGTGTCGAGCAGGGTGCCGTCCATGTCCAGCACGACGGCGCGGACGGGGTGCGGCAGCCGCCAGATCGCGGGCGCGCGTGGCGGTCGGGTGTCGGCTGGCATGGCGGCTCTTTCGTAAATCTCCCTTAGCTTACGTCCAACCGGCATCGATGAAAAACTCACGTGTTGACCAACAGGCAAATTTGCCGGATCACTCCGCGCAACGAGGATACGGGGAAGAAGATGATCCGGATAAAAAGCCCATCCGTCGGCCGACGCGCGCTGCTTGGTGGTGCCGCCGGCATCCTTACGACGCCCTGGGTTGCCAGGGCGCAGGCCAATCCGATCAAGATCGGAGTGCAGTCGATATTCTCCGGGCCGATCGCGCTGCTCGGCGCCTCGTCCAAGGGCGCCATCCAGATCGAGATCGACCGCATCAACGCAACCGGCGGGCTACTCGGGCGGCAGATCCAACCGATCTACCGCGACACCAAGGGCCAGCCGCAGGAGGCCGCCCGAATCGCACGCGAACTCATCAACACCGACGGCTGCGAGATCCTGCTCGACGCCGAGGCGTCCTCCGCCTCGTTCGCGGTGCAGGAGGTTGTCCGCGATCTCGGCGTGCTGTGCGTGCACTCGAACAGCGAGACGTCTTCACTCACCGCCGATCCGAAGCTGCGCGTCGCGACCTGCTTTCGTTCGGCGCGCCAGGGCGTGCACGACGCGATCGTCGGCGGCGCCCACTCGGCCAAGATCGCGGAGGCCAAAAAGCTGTCCAAGTGGGCGACAACCTCGCCCGACTACTCGTTTGGCCGCGACACTACGGCCCAGTTCCTGGAGTTCCTCAAGCACTTCAAGCCGGACGTCGAGGTGGTCTCGCAGGCCTGGCCGAAGATGGGCCAGCCGGATTTCACCGAGGTCATCACCAAGATCCTGCAGGCCAAGCCGCAGGCGCTGTACACCACGCTGTTCGCCGGCGACCTGTCCGCCTTCGTCAACCAGGGTAATGTGTATGCGCTGTTCGGGCAGATGCAGGTGTTCTGTCCGGCGATGGGCGATCTGCCGGTGCTGACCGCGATCAAAAACCTGCCGGCCGGCATCCAGTGCGCCAGCCGGTATCTGCCGACCTTTCCCGACACGCCGCCCAATAAGGCGTTCTATGAGAATTATCGGCGCGTCAACAACAATGACTATCCAACCAACTGGTCCTGGGAGAGCGCCACCGGCATGCGTTTCATCGAGGCCGCGGTGAAGAAGGCCAACAGCACCGATGGGAAAGCCGCCGCCGACGCGATGCGCGACCTGTCGATTGACAGTATCTTCAGCACCACCGGCAAGGTGACGATGCGGGCCGAGGACAACACCATGGTCGATTACGCGATCGGCTGGGGCACGTCGGTGTCGCAGGCGCCCTTCGTCACCGGCGTGCAGCCCGGCGACTGGGGCCAGATCCGTGAGCTTGAAGCCGAGTGGAAGCACAAGAACGCCTACGTCTGAGGCTTCCCCATGGATCTCG
>JAYTTA010000179.1:0-2067 GCA_043745345.1 Acetobacteraceae bacterium
CTTCGTCTGGTTTGGGCGCGTTCGACCGGTGCGGGCTGAGAAATAGTGAGAAAAACGCCAATGCAATATGGGGTAACGACATGAAACTTATCACGGCCATCATCAAACCTTTCAAGCTGGACGAGGTGCGCGAGGCGCTGACACCGCTCGGCGTGCAGGGGTTGACGGTTTCCGAGGTCAAGGGCTTCGGCCGGCAGAAGGGCCAGACCGAGATCTACCGCGGCGCCGAGTACCACGTGAACTTCCTGCCCAAGCTGAAGATCGAGGTCGCGGTGACGAGCGATCTCGCCGAGCAGGTGGTCGAGGCGATCGCCAAGGCGGCGCGCACCGGCAAGATCGGCGACGGCAAGATTTTCGTCACCGACATCGGGCGTGCGGTCCGCATCCGCACTGGCGAGACGGACGACGAAGCGCTGTGACCCCAATTTTGGAGATAAAGTTGATGAAGCCTTCCTACCTTTTACGGGGAGCGGTCGCGACCATACCCGCGCTTCTGGCACCTGTCGTTGCTTTCGCCCAGACCGCCGTGGCACCGGTGGCGCCGGCCGCGGCCGCGGCCGTCGTTGCCAAGCTTGATAGCGGCGACACCGCCTGGATGCTGACCAGCACCGCGCTGGTGCTGCTGATGACCATCCCAGGTCTCGCGCTGTTCTACGCCGGCATGGTGCGCAAGAAGAACCTGCTTGCCACCATGATGCAGTCTTTCTCGATCTGCTGCCTGGTCACCATCGTCTGGATGGTCGCTGGCTACTCGCTCGCCTTCACCAACGGCAACGCCTATATCGGTGACCTGTCCCGTCTGTTTCTGCGCGGCATCGCCGACGGCATCACCAAGGGCACCGACGTCGCCTTCGTACTTGGCGCCGGCAGCGACAATGCCCAGCCGCAAACGGTGCCTGAAACCGTCTACATGATGTTCCAGATGACCTTCGCGATCATTACCCCCGCGCTGATCGCCGGCGCCTTCGCCGACCGCATGAAGTTCTCGGCAATGGCCGTGTTCATGGTGCTGTGGTCACTGCTGGTCTACTCGCCGATCGCGCACTGGGTATGGAGCGCCACCGGCTGGGTCGGCGCGCTCGGCGTGCTCGACTTCGCCGGCGGCACCGTCGTGCACATCAACGCCGGCATCGCCGGCCTAGTCTGCGCGTTGGTGATGGGCAAGCGGCTTGGCTATGGCCAGGACAACATGGCGCCCTACAATCTCAGCTACGCGGTGATCGGTGCGTCGCTGCTGTGGGTCGGCTGGTTCGGTTTCAACGCCGGATCGGCGGTAGGCGCCAACGGCCGCGCCGGCATGGCAATGACCGTCACGCAGATCGCCACGGCGGCCGCGGCACTGGGCTGGATGTTCGCCGAGTGGATCACCAAGGGCAAGCCGTCCGTGCTCGGCATCATCTCCGGCGCCGTCGCCGGGCTGGTGGCGATCACCCCGGCCTCCGGCTTCGTGCTGCCGGGACCGTCGCTGATCATCGGCCTGGTTGCCGGCGTGGTCTGCTTCTGGAGTGCCACAGGCCTGAAACACCTGCTCGGCTACGATGATAGCCTCGACGCGTTCGGGGTGCACGGCATAGGTGGCATTATCGGCGCGCTGCTCACTGGCGTGTTCGCTTACGGCCCGCTTTCGGCAACCGATGCCAGCCCGGACGGCACCGTCGGCGGCCTGCACCAATTGCAGATCCAGGCGATCGGCGTGGTTTCGACCCTGGTCTACAGCGGCATCATGACCTTCATCATACTGAAGGTGGTCGATGCGGTGATCGGGCTGCGGGTCGATGTCGAGGAGGAGCGCGAGGGCCTCGACATCGTGTTGCACGGCGAACAGATCTTCTGACGTCGAAACCGGCTGGGCGCTTCGGGAGGTCCGAAGCGCCCTTTCGTTTTTTAACAAACCGAATGGACTTTATATGTCGGTTCACTGTATTCGACCCGGCACATCGCTTTGGAGACTTCAACAATGAACCATAAGACCTTGCTGCGAACCACAACCATCGCGGCGACCGCCGTCTGGATGGCGGCTGGGTCAGCGCAGGCTCAGGACAGCGCCAAGCCGGACGCGACCACGCC
>JAYTTA010000180.1:0-2065 GCA_043745345.1 Acetobacteraceae bacterium
AGCGGCAGCGCGAAAGCGATCCCAATCGTGCGGCCCCACAGCCGGTGTAGGTATTCCAGCCAGAAGATGTGTTTGAAGCCCTCGATGCCGAAGCCGTCGTTGACCAGGCCATACTGGGGAATACCCTTGTATAAGGCGAAAAGCCGTTCCCACTCCGCATGCGACAACGGCGGCAGCGCACCGCGGAACGGCGCCCACTCCATGATCGACAGGCCCGACCCGGTAAGCCGGGTAGCACCGCCCAAGGTAACCATGACGAAGATCATCGCGGCGACGATCTTCAGCCATCGCACGATGCGGCGGCGGCATATAGGCGTCGCCGCACGCTCTGATCGAGCAGCAAGGACGGGCAGGCCTAAACGGGATGTGGCGCTGGACATGAAAGCTATATTAGTCCGGCACCGTTCGAAATACATACTTAAGTGGTCGGCGTCTTGACGTTGACCTGCCGTGACCACACCGCCATCGAGGCACGCACGTCGCTTGTCCTTAACCGCCAGTGGTATAGCGTGGTGCCGTGAAACTCCGCCTCCCCCACGTTCACGGCCGAAGCTGGCTTGCACATCTGGTGCTAGCGTTGCAGTTCGTGGCGGTCTTGATCCCGGTTCAGGCGCTGTCCGGCACGGCCTTTCAGCCTGGAGCCGCATGGCAACTGACGGCGCTGGCGGCGGCACAGGGGTACTGCCACTCCGACGCGGATGGCACCCCCAGCGAGGATCTTCCAACCTCGCCAGGAATTCCGCATCACGACGCCTGTACGGCCTGCACCCTGTGCACGCCGGTAGCCTTCGACGCGTTGGTGCCGACTATCGGCAGCACGGTCGAACCTATCCTGGCTTCAAGTCGCATCAGCCGGTTTTGGCCGGCTTCCATCGCGCCGCCACGCAATTTCGCTTGCGCAACCCGCGCCCGAGCCCCTCCCGCACTGATCTGACGGTCCGCTTTGCGGCGCAGGCTACGCGCCCGCGCGTCACCAGCCAGTTCTGGGAGCCGATCGATGCAATACTCGCCCCGACACGCCAGGACCCTTGGCGGCTGCCTCTCCCTGTATACCGCGACCATAGCAATTCCGCCGGAGGCCCGCGCCCACGGCATCACGGGAGCCCGCGTGTTCATCTCCACCCTGACCATCGACGACCCCTCGGTCGCCGACGAGGCCTCGTTGCCGACCGGCTCGTTCCAGCCCAACGCCAACGGCGGCACGCAGCAGTACCAATACAACGTCAATGTCGAGCTTAATAAGCGCATCACCGAGCGCTTCGGCATCGGCGTCAACTACGGCTACGCGCTGACCACAACCCAAGCTGCCAAGACCCGGACCGGCTTTCAGAACCTCGACATCACGCCGAAATGCCAGCTCCATGTCAGTCCGGAGCACGAGTTCATGGTGGCGATCGGCGTCATCCAGAGCTTTGGGGGCACCGGCACGCGGACCGCCGGCACGGACCCCTATGGCAGCACCACGCCCACTATCTACTGGGGCAAGGGTCTTGGCGATCTTCCGATCGGCTACCTGCGGCCGCTCGCGATCGCCGGCGCAATCGGCTACGGCATCGCCAACACGAGGTTCAAGGACAACGACAACGGCGGCAACAACGGCAACGACAACATTTGGATCGGCGGCCTGTCGCTGCAGTACTCGATGCCCTATCTGCGCAGCCAGATGCGCGACCTTGCCTTGCCGGAGTTCGTCAATCGCCTGACCCCGGTGGTCGAACTGGCCTGGTCGTCGACCGCCAACCGGTCGTCCGTCACGCCGACGCGCTATACTCTGGCGCCCGGCCTCGCCTATTCAGGCGACGTGTTCCAGATTGCCGCCGAGCTGCTGGTGCCGTTGAACGGCCGGACCGGCACCTCCATCGGCTTCATCGCCCAGTTCCACCTTTATTTCGATGACCTGCTGCCGCACAGCCTCGGCAAGCCCCTGCTGCAATGGTGATCTTGATGCCCCGGTCCGCAATTCCCGCCATGCGCCGCGTCGTCACTTTCCTGATAGTCGCCCTGCTTGCGGTGGTGCCGCTGCGGGGTGCCGACGCCCATGCCATGCTGCGCGACGCCACGCCCC
>JAYTTA010000181.1:0-2058 GCA_043745345.1 Acetobacteraceae bacterium
TTCAGCACGTAGGCCAGCCCGGCAGCATTGGCGGGGAAGGCCGCGAGGCAGAGCAGGATGGCAAGCAGGCGCATGTTCGGTTCCGCTTATTTTTCTGAGGCCGGCGCCAGGCGCTCGATCCGGCCGCGGGCGAACACGGCAATGACGAAGGTGAAGAAGACGCAGGCGGAGGTCGAGATCAGCACGTTGTCGGTGTAGGCATGGCACGCGAAGGCTGCGAAAACCAGCCTCATCAGCACGCGCTCGCCGTAAGGGAGGGGCAAGATGTTGCGCCAGGCCCACAGGATGAAGCAGGCGAGGAGCAAAGCGAGGCCGACATAGCCGCCTTCGACCCGCATGCGGAGATATTCGTTGTGCGCGGCCCAGGTGCCGATCAGCCGGGCCACCGCACCGTCGGGTGGGAGGATGATGTTGCCAGCGCCGATGCCCCAGCCGAACCAGGGCGCGGCGTCGGCCGCGTGTTCGAACTCCGGCCAGAGTAGATCACGGCCGGACAGGTTGGTGGTCTCATGGCTGAGCACGTTGAACAGCCGGATTTCCGGCAGTGCACCGGCGGCAAGCAGAATGACCGGGAGCAGGCATAAGACCGCCAGGAGCAGTAGCCGGCGGCTGTGGGCCGGCACGATGGGGCTGGCGGCGAACAGTAGGGTGCCGAGCGCCACCAGCGCGCCGTACATCATCGGCGCGCGGGCACCGGTGGCGGCGAGCAGCAGGAAGTTGAGGCTGAGGAGTAGGATTTCCTGCATCCGCCCCGTCCGCAGCCAGGCGGCCAACCCGGCATAGATCGCGGTCAGGCAGAAACCGCCCAGGAAGGCCGGGTGGCCGAGTGCTGCCAGCCGCCAGCCGCCGGAATCGACGAAGATCGGCCGTAGCCCGGCCGCGAACAGTGTTCCGCCGGCGACAACCGTCAGCACCGGGATTAGCCGGCATAGGCGGAGGATCGCCTCGGCCCAGGCGCGCGACAGCCGGGAGAAGCCGAACAGCAAAGGTGCTGCGGAGCCGATCAGGGAGCGCAGGCTGTCGGCGGAGGAAAGGTCTGGGTGCAGCCCAGTGGCGGCGCCGAAGGCGGCGATGGCGACATAGGCGTAGGCGGGATTGAACGGGTCGGCGCGGGGGCCGTAGCGCAGCACACAGACGCAGGCGAGACCGATTTCCGCCGTCTTTACCAGCGCGATGATGGTCTGGTAGGCGTCACCGCCGAGCGAGTCGCCAAGAGACATCTCCAGGGTGGACCCGGCGATCAGCAGCCACGCCGCGGAGCACCGGACGGTCTGAAGGAACGCCAGGACCACGGCCAGGATGCCAGCGGTCGCCGCCAGCAGCGCCCAGAAGACATCCGGCAGAAGCAGTCCCGACGCGGCGGCCAACGCGAACCAGGACGCCGCCAGCCAGGCAAGCCGGGGTCGGCCGGAAGACAAAGGGAGGTTGGCGGAGTTGCGGCTCAAGGTAGCCTGCTGGATGGTTACCTTCTACCTATAGGCGAAATGGATCAGCGATACACGCCTGAGTTGTTTGCAGGCGTCGCGATCCGGACCGTGATCCAGGCAGTCGCGGTGCCAAGGCAGAAGCCGGCCAGAATGTCGGACGCAAAGTGGTAGTCCATGCCGACCAGCCCGATCGCCGTGGCTGCGATGACGGCGGCATAGAGCGCGCGCCAGCGCGGCTCGCGGATCCAGAGAACGACCATCGCGGCCGCGACGACCGTGGTGTGGCCGGAGGGAAACGCCGCGAACTCCTTGCCGCCATGGAATGGGAAGAACCCGTAGACGCCGTCCTTGATGTAGGAAAGGTTGTGGTTGACCCAGGTTTCTGGCCAGCTACGCCCGAAGGCCAGCTTTAGCCCGGTCTTTATGGCCTCGGCGACGATTACTGACACGCCGGCCAGCAGCATCGTCTGTCCGATCCTCGGGACGTTACCGCGTTGGGCCTGCCACAGGGCGAAGACGATGACGCTGAGCACCGACAGCACGCCGATCGCCTCGGGGATGTGGGTGAAGGCGATCAGGATGGTCGGAAAGCTGGGATTGTCGTGCGCCAGCCTGGCGACCGGACGATCGA
>JAYTTA010000182.1:0-7498 GCA_043745345.1 Acetobacteraceae bacterium
CAGAGGATCGCACTACGTCAATGCATGCTGCCGTCTAAATGTCTAATACGTAACCTATAGCCTATATTTTATGCAAACAAGCGCTTTTTGAAAGCGATAGCATAGGAAGAATCCTATCGCTGCGTCATTTTGATGCTTGCAGACGGCCGCGTGGCAAGCTCGCGCTCGCCACCCAGTCAAACAACGCCCCCTATACTTTCGGCGAAGGATCGGACTGATTCGGATGCGAGTTCGGCACGCCCGACACCGCGGCAACCTCGGCGGCGAAATCGCCGGTCTGCTTTTCGATGCCCTCACCTAGCTGGTAGCGCACGAAGCCGGTTAGCTTACCGCCGGCCTTGGCGATCACCGCCTTGACCCGGCTCTCGCCGTCATGGACCCAAACCTGCTCCAGCAGCACCACTTCCTCATAGTATTTGCGGATGCGGCCCTCGACCATCTTCTCGATGATGGCTTCCGGCTTGCCCGAGGCGCGCGCCTGCTCGGCGAGCACCACGCGCTCCCGCTCCAAAGCCGCCGGATCAACGCCGGAGATGTCGAGCGCCTCTGGCCGGGTGGCCGCGATATGCATGCCGACCTGACGGCCGAGCACCTCTAGCGCCGCGAGTTCGCTGCTGCTTTCGTTGGCGACCAGCACGCCGATCTTGCCGAGCCCGGGGCGCAGCGCCGCGTGCACGTAGCTCGCGACCACGCCTGACGACACGTTGAGCACGGCGGCGCGGCGGATGGTCATGTTCTCGCCGATGGTGGCGACCAGGTGGGTCAATTCCTCGGCGACGCTGCGGCCGGTGCCGGGGAACGGCGCTGACCGGATCGCTTCAAGGTTTTCGCCGACCTCAAGTGCGATCTTGGCGCAAGTCGAAACAAAGTCCTGGAAGGTCTCGTTGCGGGCGACGAAATCAGTCTCGGCGTTGACCTCGACGATGGCGGCGCGGTGCGCAATCGTTGCGACTCCGACCAACCCCTCGGCTGCGACACGGCCGGATTTCTTGGCGGCAGCGGCGAGGCCCTTGGTGCGCAGCCAGTCGATCGAAGCCTCGATATCGCCGACGTTCTCGGTCAGGGCGCGCTTGCAGTCCATCATGCCGGCGCCGGTTTTTTCGCGCAGGTTCTTGACCAGAGCCGCCGTGATTTCCGCCATTTTAGTCTCCATCGACAGCAAGGATGGGACTCCGCCCCATACCCCGCCAGGGGAAGCGCCCCTGGACGCGCCTTACTTAAGAAATTAGTTCTAAGGGACTAGTCCGTTGGCTAGGTCCAGGGGCAGAGCCCCTGGCCTCAAGCTGCCGGCTGCTCCGCCGGAACCGGCGCAATCTCTGCCAGTATCTCCGGCAACTCCTCGGCCGCGCCGAAATCCTGTCCCGACGCCGTCATCTCGGCACTGATACCATCCAGCACCGCGCCAGAAATCAGATCGCAGTACATCGTTATGGCTCGAATTGCGTCATCGTTGCCCGGTATAGGATAGGTTACCCCGGTCGGATCGGAGTTGCTGTCGAGCACCGCGACCACGGGGATGCCGAGCTTCGTTGCTTCCTCGACCGCCAGCTTCTCCTTGTTGGTGTCGATGATGAACAGGATGTCGGGCAAGCCGCCCATCTCCTTGATACCGCCCAGCGCGCGCTCCAGCTTTTCCTGGTCGCGGGTGATTTCCAACACTTCTTTTTTGGTCAGGCCCTGGATGTCGCCGGCCAACATCTCCTCGATCTGGCGCAGTCGCTTGATCGAGCCGGTGATGGTTTTCCAGTTGGTCAGCATGCCGCCGAGCCAGCGATGGTTGACGTAGTACTGGCCGCAACGCTTGGCGCTTTCGGCGACGTGCTCGGCGGCGGCACGCTTGGTGCCGACGAACAGCACGCGGCCGCCGGCGGCGGTCACGTCACGGACCGCGCGGAGCGCACGATCAAGCATGGGCACGGTCTGCTGCAGGTCGATGATGTGGACTTGGTTGCGGATGCCGAAGATATACGGCGCCATGCGCGGGTTCCACCGCCGAGTGTGATGGCCGAAGTGAACGCCGGCTTCTAGCAGCTGTCGTAGGGTAAAGTCGGGCATCGCCATCGGCGTGCTCCTTTCCTGTGTCCGGTTGAACCTCCGCAGAGCCTGGTCTTGCGACACCGGACCCGCCGGGTGCCGGCGGGAAAGGCGCTCTACGTGTGAATTTGCCGACGGCTAATTCGCTGGCAGGTCGGATATACGACCGCCCACGACGTTTCACAAGCGCATGGCAGCCACCCGAGCCCACTGTCTTCGCCAGAAATGTGTTGATCTTATTTCGTTCTTTCGGTACTCCATCATTTTTGCTGTGTGTTTGTATAATTAAGATTTCAAGGAACAAATTATGGATTGTACCCCGATATTAAGCCTAGTCCGTGCCGTGTCCAGGCATGTTCCCACGACGGGCGCACCACATCGCCTCAGTCATGCCGCCCGGCACTTCCATGCCGCACGACACTTTTTCCATGTGGCGGCGCATCCGGTTGGGCTCGCCTGCCATCAAGCCGCTTTGCTGGCCAGACCTGTGGCATTGGCCGTCGCGACGGGTCTGATGGTCGGCCCGATGACCGTAAATCTGACGACCCCCAGTGTGCCTGCATCACGGTCAGCAGAACCGCAGATCGTTTCACTACCGGATATCTCGAGCCTGGGTGCTGACCGCCTGAGTAGGATCGATCCCCGGGCCCGAATTCCCGAATCGGGTCTCAACTTCGGGCTCGACCTGCCCGCCCAACTGCCGGCGATGCCTTATTCGCGTTCACTCGAGCAGCCCACACCGGATATCCTCCCCGAATGGATCGCGCCCGGTGACGTCCCCTCCCTGAGCCTGGCGGAAGTTCCAGCGGCGCCGCTGCCGGAACCCGGAACCATCATCCTGCTTCTGTCGGGCATGGCCGGACTGGCGCTGGCCAGACTGTCCCAGCGTGATTATGCGCCCATCGCAGCCCGAGCTATCGCGAGGAAGTCCTCGGCCACGAGGCTGGCGCCGCCAACCAAGGCGCCGCCGACCTCAGGCACCGCCAGCAGCGAGGCCGCGTTGCCCGGCTTGACCGAGCCACCATAAAGGATGCGGACCGTCGCCCCGGCTGGTCCAAGATGGCGCAGCAGCGTGGCGCGGATGAAGGCGTGCATCGCCGCGACATCCCGTTCCGTCGCCACCTGGCCTGTGCCGATCGCCCACACCGGTTCATAGGCGACGACGCCGGAAAACCCCTCGGGCAACGACCCGGCAACTTGGCGGCCAACGACATCCGTTTGATGCCCAGCCGCGCGCTCGGCTCCGGTCTCGCCGACGCAGACGATCGGGGTCAGGCCGGCGGTCAGGCCGGCGCGGGCCTTAGCCAGCACAGTGGAGTCGGTCTCGCAATGGTCGGCGCGCCGCTCCGAATGGCCGACGATGACCCAGCTGGCGCCGGCATCGCGAAGCATCACGGCAGAGATATCACCGGTATGCGCGCCAGAGCTCTCGGCATGGCAGTCCTGGCCGCCGACCTGGCAGGCCGAGCCTGCCAGGATATGGGCGACCGCCACGATCATCGTCGCCGGCGGGCAGATGAGAAGGTCACACGGTAGATCGTCGGCGCCGCGGCGAAGGGTGCCGGCCAGGATGGTGGCGGCCGCTGTCAGGCCGTGCATCTTCCAGTTGCCTGCAATAAGCTGGCGCATGGCGGTCTCCGGGACGTTTCGAACACGGTGGTAGCTCAAACGCCAACTATGGCAAAGCCGGGCCACCGTCCGTATGCTGTGCCACTTATGTCGAAAAGCGTTGCTCCAAGGATGCCTGGATGATTTCCACCTTTCGAAAATCGCTTGATTCCTGGGTCGTCCGTGGGTTTTTCATGATCCTGGTCGGCTCGTTCGCGTTCTGGGGAATAGGCGACGTGGTCCGCATGGGCGGTGCTTCGACCTGGATCGCCAAGGTAGGCGATCGCCGCATTGAGCCGCCGGAGTTGGATGCCGCCTATCGCCGCGAACTTCAGCAGCTGGCACGCACGATGCCGGCCGGTCAGGACCCGTCGATCGAGATCAAGCGGGCGGTGGCGCGCCAGGCGCTCGACCGCCTGATCGCGCAGGCGGCGATCGGCGAGGAGGTCTCAAAGCTGCATCTGCGAGTAACGGACGACGCCATCCGCGACGCGATCTACGCCATGCCCGGCTTCCGCGGTCCCGACGGAAAGTTTGACCGTCGCGCCTATGAGGCGGCGTTGCGCACCAACGGGCTGAGCGAGCCACGTTTCCTCGAGCTGATGCGCGGCGATCTTGGCCAGACCCAGCTGCTGTCGGCGGTACGGGCCGGGGCGGTGGCGCCAGCCAGCCTGGCGGCGCAGGCCTTCGGCTATCAGAACGAGAAGCGCGGCGGCGAGTTGGCCGAGTTCGCGCTGGCAGCCATGCCGGCACCGCCATTGCCCGATCAGGCCGTGCTAAGCCGCTGGTACGACAACCACCCGGATCGCTACTCGACGCCGGAGTTCCGCCGCATCAAGGCGGTGGTGCTGTCGCCGCGCACGCTGGAACGCGACATCCCTATCACCGACGCCGAGCTGCAGTCTGCCTACGACAAGTCGCACTCCGACTTCGTCAAGCCGGCCAAGCGAACCGCCGAGGTCATTCTGGTGCAGGATCCCACGGCGGCGGCAAAGCTCGCGGCCGACTGGCGGGCCGGTGTCGGTTGGCCCGAGATGCAGGCCCGTGCCTCGTCGGCCGGCGGCTCAGCGGTGGAGTTGACCGATGCGACGCAGGCCGAGTTCCCGGCGTCCGAGCTTGGCAGCGCGGTGTTCGCGGCGGTGCCCGATATAGTCGGCGAGCCGGGCAAGAGCGCGCTTGGCTGGCACGTCGTGCGGGTGACGAAGGTGACGCCCGGCGCCGACCCCTCGTTCGAGGCGCTGAAGCCGCAGCTGCAGGATCGACTGCTGGCGGAGAAGGCCGCCGCCGTCATATATGACCGTGCCAATAAGATAGACAATATCCTGGCCACCGGTGCCACGCTGGACGAGTTACCCGCCGATCTCGGCCTTGCCGCCGTCGCCGGCACGTTGGATGCCGCCGGCAACACGGCGGACGCCAAGCCGGCACCGATTCCTGGCGGCGACGAAGTACGCAACGCAGTCGTAGCCGCCGCCTTTCAGTTGCAAAAGGGCGATCCGCCGCGGCTGACGGAGGTATCGCTTCCCGGCGGTGGATCCGCCTATTACGCTATGGTGGTGGAAGACGTGCTGGCGCCGACGGTGCGCCCGTATTACGAGGTCAAAGATCGTGTCGAGACCGAATTTTCTGCCGATGCCAGGCGCCATACCGCAGAGCTGGCAGCGACGAAGCTGATGACGTCGGTGAAATCTGATCCGGCCGGCTTCGCGGCTGCGGCAACTGCCGCCGGCACGACGTCCAGCCGGACTCCGCTGTTTGGCCGTGCCGAGCCGGCGCCGGGCATGGCGCCTGAGATCGCGCAGCTGCTGTTCACCCTAAAGCCGAACGAGCCGGGCATGGTGGAAACACAGAACGCGTTCACTGTTGCGATGCCGGTGGAAACGGTAGCGCCCGACCCCGGCACCGACGCCGCCGGGCTGGCGCGCATCCGCGACGCGCTGACGCGCTCGATCGGCGACGACCTTGAACTGACCTTCGCCTCCGCGCTGCGTGCTCGCACCGGGGCGGAGATCAACACGGCCAACCTGAACAACTTCGTCCAGCCTTAGATCCCCAGTCCTGAACCTCGTGGCAAAACAATGAACGTCAACGTGCCGCCCGGCTTCGCCGCTTTCCGCGCTGCCTACGAGGCCGGGCGCAGTAGCCTGGTGTGGCGTCGTGGCGTCGCCGATCTTGAAACTCCGGTGGCGGCTTTCCTCAAGCTAGCGCACGGCAAGCCGAACGCGTTCCTGCTCGAAAGTGTCGAAGGCGGTGCCGCCCGCGGCCGCTACTCGATCATTGGCATGGACCCGGACCTGATCTGGCGCTGCCGCGGCGGCCGCGCCGAGATCAACCGCCACGCGCGCTCGGCGCCGCACGCCTTCCTGCCGGATGGACGCCCGGCATTGGAAAGCCTGCGCGCGCTTATCGCGGAAAACCGCATGGTCATTGCGGAAAACCTGCCGCCGATGGCTGGCGGGCTGGTTGGTTATCTCGGCTACGACATGGTGCGGCTAATGGAGCGGCTGCCGGCCAAGAACGTCGACAGCCTGGGCGTGCCGGAAGGTATCTTGCTGCGTCCGACGCTGTTCGCGATATTCGACAACGTCAACGACGAACTGACGCTGGCGGCGCCCGTGCATCCATCCGAGGAGGTTTCAGCGGAAACCGCGTGGGATGAGGCGCAGGCGGCGATCGATGCGGCCGAGGCGGCACTTGACCGCCCCCTGCCCCACCCGGCGCCACCGGTGTCACTGCCGGCGTTGCCCGCGCCGGCCTCCAACTTCACCAAGGAGGCTTTTCTCCAGGCGGTGCGGCGAGGGAAAGAATATGTCGCCGCCGGCGACGTGTTCCAGGTTGTGCCGAGCCAACGCTTCTCGACGCCGTTCGTGCTGCCGCCATTCGCGTTGTATCGCGCGCTGCGGCGGATCAACCCAGCACCGTTTCTGTTCTTCCTTAACTTCGAAAACTTCTCCATCGTCGGCAGCAGCCCGGAGATCCTGGTGCGGCTGCGCGACAACATTGTCACCATCCGGCCGCTGGCCGGCACCCGCAGGCGCGGCGACACCACCGAGGAGGACCGTGCGCTGGAGGCCGAGCTGCTGTCTGATCCCAAGGAGCGCGCCGAGCACCTGATGTTGCTAGACCTTGGCCGCAACGATGTTGGCCGGGTATCGGACATCGGCACGGTCAAGGTGGTCGAGAGTTTTGCCATCGAGCGGTTCAGCCACGTCATGCATATTTCCTCGACGGTGCAGGGACGGCTGCGACTAGGGCTGGATGCGCTCGACGCTCTGATCGCCGGTTTCCCCGCTGGCACCCTGTCGGGGGCGCCAAAGGTTCGCGCGATGGAGATCATTGAGGAGTTGGAGCCGACGCGCCGCGCCTTTTACGCCGGCTGCATCGGCTATTTCGCCCCCGACGGCACCATGGACACCTGCATCGGGTTACGCACCGCCCTAGTCAAGGACGGCGTCATGCACGTGCAGGCCGGCGGCGGCGTGGTCGCGGACTCCGATCCCGAAGCCGAATACGAGGAAACCCGGCAGAAGGCCCGGGCCCTGTTCCGAGCGGCGGACGAAGCCGTGCGGTTCGCCGCCGGCATCCATCGTCAAGCTAACCGGCGGTAACGACATGATCCTACTGATCGACAACTACGACAGCTTCACTTTCAACCTCGTGCACTACCTAGGCGAGGTCGGCGGCGAATGCGACGTGCGGCGCAACGACACGCTGAGCGTCGCCGAGGCGATGGCGTTGGCACCGGAGGCGATCGTGATCTCGCCCGGACCCTGCACGCCGACCGAGGCCGGCATTTGCGTGGAACTGGTTGTTGCCGCCACAGGAAAGATCCCGGTGCTGGGTGTCTGCCTGGGCC
>JAYTTA010000183.1:0-2047 GCA_043745345.1 Acetobacteraceae bacterium
CGTCGATGGCCTGGAAATACTTGCCATCGAGCTCGACCCGGTTGTCTTCGCGGGCTAGCACGGTGTTGGGCTGGGTGCCGGCGGCAACGACGATGGCGCGGGCCGGCAGCACGGCCTCAGTGCCATCGGCGCGACTGAAGCGGAGCGCGCTTGCGTGGCCGTAGCCGTCGACCTCGACCGCCTTGGGGATGAGACCCTCTGCGAATCGCACGCCTTCCTCCAGCGCCTTCTCCACCTCCTCATGGTTCAGCGTGTAGGAGGGCGCATCGACAATGCGACGCCGGTAGGCGACCGTGGCGCCGCCCCACAGGTCGAGCAGCGCCGCGAGGCGGACGGGTCTGCCCCGTTCGGCGGCCTCGGCACGCTCGGCCGCGATCGCGCGCGCGTGTGCCAAAAACTCGTCGGCGATCTCGGCTTCCTCGTTGTTCCAGGCGGCTCGGACAGCCTTGTCGCCGCGCTCGGCAATCAGGGTCGCGTAGCGGTGGGCGAACTTCTCTACCTGGCGGACGTAGTAGGCCAGGCTCTCGGTCGCGGTATCGACCGCAGTCAGGCCGCCGCCGATGACGATGACCGGCAGGCGCAGCTGCAGGTTGGCGATGGAGGACGTCTTTGCCGCACCCGAAAGCTGCAGCGCCATCAGGAAGTCGGACGCCTGGCGCACGCCGCGGGCCAGGCCGTTGGGGATATCGAGCACGGTCGGGCGGCCGGCGCCCATGCACAGCGCGATATGGTCGAACCCCATGTTCCAGGCGTCGTCGATTGAGATCGTGCCACCACCGCCGAACCGGACGCCGCCAAAATGGGCGAACCCCTTGCGGCGCTCCAGCAGCAGCCGGATGATCTTCAGATAGTTCTTGTTCCATCGCACCGTGATGCCGTATTCGGCCACGCCGCCGAACCCGGCCATGACCCGGTCATCCAGGTTCTCGTATATTTCCGACGCATCACGAATTGGCAGGGTCGGATCAAAGCCGATCGGCTCGATCTTCAGGCCATCGACGGCAACAATGGTGTGCCCATCGTTGAGCAAATGATGCGCGAGGGTGAAGCCGGCCGGGCCGAGGCCGACGATCAGCACCTTGCGGCCGGTATCGGGGCACGGCAGCGGACGGCGGATATTAGCGGGATTCCAGCGCGTGAGGAGAGAGTAGATCTCGACACCCCAGGGCAGCCCTAAAATATCCTTCAGCACCGAGGTCTCGGTCTGTGGAATGTCGACCGGCTCTTGCTTCTGGTAGATGCAGGCCTTCATGCAGTCGTTGCAGATGCGGTGGCCGGTCGCCGCCATCATCGGATTGTCGATGGCGATGGTGGCGAAGGCGCCGAGCACGAAGCCCTCGCCGCGCAGCGTGTGCATCTCGCTGATCTTCTCGTCGAGCGGGCAGCCGGCCAGCTTGACGCCGAACGCCGACGTCTGGAATTCGCCGGTCTTGCGATCCTTCAGCCCCTTCGAGCAACTGTCCTTGCCCTGGACGTGGCACAGGATGCAGTAGTTGACCTGATCCAGCGCGTGCTGGTCGTTCATGCCGTCATCGGTCAGAGAAAAGCCCTGGCGCGGGCGCCAGTCATGCTCGGGCAGCCGCAGCATGGTGACGCCGTCGCGGACCACCGTCTCGACCGGGACCAGATGGGCGGGGTCGGGCCGGCGCGGCACGTGGAACAGCGTGCCGCCGCCATGCTTCTTTTTGCCGGCCGGCGTCAGGGTGGCCCAGGCCGCATAGCGCAGCGCCAGATCGAGGTTCGCGGCGTCGCCGGCGCCCTCCCAGGCGGCCACGCTGCGGGAGAAGTTCATCTCGGTCAGGTTTCGGCCTATCGCGCTGACCAGGGCCGCGCCAAGCGCCGCGCCGTCGAAATCGGCTGGATCGGCATATTTGCGAACCGCCTGGCGCTGCACGAACAGCCGCTTGCAGGCGTGAATCGGGTTCAGCGCCATCGTGCGGGCGGTCAGCGCCTCGATTTCAGGCTGCACGCTGAACAGTTGCGAAATGAATGCATCAAGCCACCGGCCGACATCGATGACCAGCGCACTCTCATCCTTGGCCGTGAC
>JAYTTA010000184.1:0-7450 GCA_043745345.1 Acetobacteraceae bacterium
GTCGATCCCGACGAGTGGGACGCGGCGATGCAGGTCAACGTCAAGTCGATGATGCTGATGGCCAAATACGCCATCCCGGCGATGCGCCGGCAGGGCGCCGGCGCCATCGTCAACATCGCCTCCTATGCCGGGCTGTTCGGCGGCCATCCGGGACTGCTGTATCCAACCTCGAAGGGCGCCGTGGTCAACCTCACACGCGCCATGGCGGCGCATCACGCCGGCGAGGGCATCCGCGTCAATGCGATCGCGCCCGGCATGGTCTACACGCCGATGGTCTATGCCGCCGGCATGAGCGACGAAATTCGCGAATCACGAAAAAATCGGTCGCTGCTCAAAGTCGAGGGCACCGGCTGGGACGTCGCCAACGGCGTGCTCTACCTCGTCAGCGAGGAGGCACGCTGGGTCACCGGCATCATCCTACCAATCGACGCCGGCGCGTCGGCGGCGCCCTCCGCCTCGCCGACCTACCCGGGCCAGAACTCGGCCGACAACATCATGCGCTGAGCTACCTTCGGCCGAATAATTTCTCGATCTCGGCGCGGGAGAACTTCAGGAAGGTCGGCCGGCCGTGGCTGCAGGTGGCGGCGCGCGGGGTTGCCTCCATCGCGCGCAGCAGCGCATCCATCTCGGCCTGCGCGAGCCGCCGGCCGGCGCGGATCGAGCCGTGGCAGGCCAGCCGCGCGGTGACCGCATCCAACCGGGTGGCCAGCGCCACCGCCTCGTCCAGCTCGGCATATTCGTCCGCGAGGTCACGCAGCAGCGGACCCGGATCTGGCGCGCCGAGCACCGCCGGCAACGCCCGCACCAGAACGGCGCCAGGCCCAAAGCCTTCGATCTCCAGACCAAGCATCGATAGCTCGTCCGCGTGGGCCAACAGCCGTGCCGCGTCGGCCGCCGGCAGATCGACCACCGAGGGAGTCAGGCTGGCCTGCGAGCGTACCCCGCCAGCCAGCATCTGGTCGCGGATCGCCTCCTGCGTCAGCCGCTCATGCGCCGCGTGCTGGTCGACCAGCACTAGGCCGCCATCGGCCGCCACCGCCAGTATGTAAGTGTCGTGCACCTGGGCGATGGCGGCGCCAAGCGGATGATCGGGATGCGGTATGGCAGCCGGCAAGGCACGGGCGCCCGGCGCGCCAGCGATCGCCAACTGGTGCTCGGCCATGCCGGGCAGCGGAGGCAGCCGCCGGCCGGCCGGCGAACGTCCAGACTGAAACAGTTGCATCGGCGGGCGATGCCCCATCGGATGATGCGCTGGCAGATATGGCGGCGCCGGCGACGGCATCGCACTGCCCGCACCGCCCGACAGGGCCGCGCGCAGGCCGCCGATGACCAGCGAGCGCAGCGCGGCTGCATCGCGGAAGCGCAACTCTGTCTTGGCCGGGTGGACGTTGACGTCAAGTTCCTCGGCGTCGAGCTCAATATATAGCGCCACCACGGGGAACCGCCCGGCGGCGATGACATCGCGGTAGGCGACCCGGATGGCGGTGCGCAAGACCGGGTCGATCACCGGCCTGCCGTTGACCACCATCGCCTGCCCGGCGCCGGTGGCCCGCGTCACGCTGGGGGCGGCGATCCATCCGGCCAGGCGAAGCTCGCCGCCCGCGGCAGTCAGCCGCGCGGCATCGACCGCCACCAGGGCCGCTGCTTCCAGCGGTCCGAGCAGTGCGCGGATGCGGCTGGCGCGGTCCTGCTGCGGCAGATCGAATACGACTCGAGAATCGCTATTCAGCCGGAAGGCGATGCCGGGGGCAGCGAAAGCCAGCCGGCGCACCGCATCCTCGGCGTGGTCAGCCTCGGTGCGCGCCGGCTTGAGGAACTTCCGCCTCGCCGGGGTGGCGAAGAACAGGTCGGTCACCACCACTCGGGTGCCCTTCGCGCCGGCCGCGGGCGCCACCGCCGAGACCTGGCCGCCCTCGACGGTGATCGCATTGGCATGCGACGCACCCTCCGGGCGGGAGACGATCGACAGCCGGGCGGCGGCGCCGATCGAGGGCAGTGCCTCGCCGCGGAAGCCCAACGTCGCGATCCGCACCAGCTGGTCGTCGGCAAGCTTGGAGGTCGCGTGGCGCTGCACCGCCAAGGCAAGTCCCTCCGCATCCATGCCGCAGCCGTCGTCGGACACCTCGATCCGGTCGATGCCGCCGGCGCTGAGCGCCACCACGATGCGGCTGGCGCCAGCGTCGATCGCGTTCTCGACCAACTCCTTGACCGCCGCCGCCGGCCGCTCGATCACCTCGCCGGCGGCAATGCGGTTGACGGTCGCCTCCGGCAGCAGCCGGATCACGGTTCGGATCGGCGGCGTGGGGGAGGCGAAAGCCATACCGGCGCAGCCTAGCGGGAAAATGCCGTGATGTGGTTAAAGCGCCGGATCGGTCGGCTCAGAAAATATCGAGCACCCGCTGCAGCGTGCTTTTGCTGCCGCTTGAGATCACCGGGGTGGTGCCGACGTTGGGCGCCTGCCCGAGGGCCGCGTTGTTGCGCAGACGCTGCGCCTCGCCGGTGGCGTCGACCTGGGTGCCGGTCGAGGTCGGGGTCGAATCTTTCCAAAACATCAGCTTGTCGCTGAAGCTGCGGCTTGGATTGTCGAGCTGACCCTCCTGGTCGATCTGGTTGCGTATGTTGGCCGATACCGGCGCGCCGGCCTGGGCGAGCAGCGCCGTCTGGCCGGGTGTCACAGCGGTATTCTGCGTCACCAGTGCGGACTCCGGCGACAGGGCGGCCTCGGCCGAGGCCCGTTCCGAGCGTTCCTGAGGCCGAGGGGCACCGGGCCGTGGCGGACGCAGGCTGAACTCCGGCGGCATCGAAAGCGGCGCGCGGGTGGTGACGGAGAACTCGTCCGGTGCGTCCCGGGTAAAGCCGAAGCTGCGGGTCAGGCTGTCCGAGCTGCACCCGGTCAGTAGCCCCAGGCTGATTGCGGCCAGCACGCGCAAGGAAGGCGTCACGTGACGAGACGAGAGCGGTGAGATGACGATCATGGTCGCTTCAATAACCTTGCAAGGGAGCGCTCGCAAGGTTGATCGTGATTGGGACCCTGCTTCGCTTCAGGCGCCGGCCAGCCGGTCGCGGCGGCGCTCGCCGTTGATCTGGCTGTCGAGCAATAGGGCGGCGACGCCGCAGACGATTGCCGCATCGGCGACGTTGAACACGTACCACGACCAGCCCCAGGCATGGGCATGCAGAAAATCGACCACCGCGCCGAAGCGCAGCCGGTCGATCACGTTGCCGACCGCGCCGCCGGCGATGGCGCCGATCGCCGCCGCCATCAGCCGGCTTTCCGCCCGCCGCAGCCAGAAGCCGAGCGCCACCACGACCGCGAGCGCGACCACGGTGAGCACGATGTGGCCCCATTCGCCAAAACCGTTGAACAGGCCGAAGGTGACGCCGCGGTTCCACACCATGGTCAGGCTAAGTACCGGCAACAGGTCGATGCGTCCCAGGTCGGGCAGTTTCACGACATTGAGAATCCAGTATTTGCTGCCCTGGTCGGCGATGAGGACTATCACCGCCGCCAGCACGCCGAGGCCGAACCGGCGGTTCAAGCCGCCGCCTCGCAGACCAGCCCCGCCTCGACCGCGTCGGCGCAGCGCAGGCACAGGGTCGGATGTTTTTTGATGTCGCCGACCTCCTCCAGCACCTTCCAGCAACGGGCGCATTTCTCCCCAGCCGCTGGTTGAACGGAGGGTAGCGGTTCCGCCGCATCCAAGACGGTAGCGACGGCCGACACGATCGCAATCTCTGCCCAGCGTTCGGCGTCAAGCAGACTTTCGTGCTCGACGCTCAGCGACAAGGTCACCGCGGCCTGCAGCGACGACTTGATTCGGCCCTCGCCGCGCTCGGTCTCGATCGCGGTGGTAATGCGCCGGCGCACGGCCCGGATGTCGTCCCATTTCGCCGCCAGCGCCTCGTCGCGCCAATCCGCCGGCAGCTCCGGAAACAGTTCCAGATGCACGGAACTGTCCTCGCCGAACCGCGCCCCCCATGCCTCCTCGGCGGTGAAGCACAGCACCGGCGCCAGCCAAACCGTCAGGCAGCGATGCAGATGGTCGAGCACGGTGCGCGCCGCCCGCCGCCGCAGGCTGTCCGGCCGGTCGCAATACACAGCGTCCTTGCGCACGTCGAAATAGAACGCCGACAGGTCCGTGGAGCAGAAATTATGGAGGTCGGAGTAAACCCCGGTCCAGTCATAGCTCGCGGTCGCCGCCCGGATGCGCGCGTCGATCTCGGTCAGCCGGTGCAGCACCCAGCGCTCCAGCTCCGGCATCTGATCGACGGGGAGGCGTTCGGCCTCGGAAAACCCGTCTAGGCTGCCGAGCAGCCAGCGCAGCGTGTTGCGCAGCCGGCGGTACAACTCGCCCTGCTGCTTGAGGATTTCCGGCCCGATGCGAAGGTCCTCGCTGGTATCGGACGACATCACCCACAGCCTGAGGATATCGGCGCCAAACTTGTCGCTGACCTCCTGCGGCGCGGTCACGTTGCCGAGCGACTTCGACATCTTGCGGCCGCGCTCGTCCATCACGAAGCCATGCGTCAGCACGGCCTTGAATGGCGCCCGTCCACGGGTGCCGACCGCCTCCAGCAGGCTCGAATGGAACCAGCCGCGATGCTGGTCCGAGCCTTCGAGATAAAGGTCGGCCGGCCAGGGCAGGCCGCGCTCCTCCAGCACGAAGGCGTGGGTGCAGCCGGACTCAAACCACACATCGACGATGTCGAACACCTGTTCGTAATCGGCAGGGTCGCGCCCGTTGCCGAGGAACCGCGAGGCCGGTGAGGAATACCACGCATCGGCGCCCTCGGTCCGGAACGCCTCGGTGACGCGGGCCATGATGTCGGGATCGCGCAGCGGCTCGCCGGTGCGCTTGTCGACGAACACCGTGATCGGCACGCCCCAGGCGCGCTGGCGCGAGATGCACCAATCCGGCCGGCTGGCGACCATCGCGCCGATGCGGTTGCGTCCGGCATCGGGCACGAATTTCGTGTCCGCGATCGCCGCCAGCGCCTTGTCGCGGATGCCGTCCGGCCCGTCCATGCGGATGAACCATTGCGGCGTGGCGCGGAAGATCAGGGGCGCGCGCGAGCGCCAGGAATGCGGGTAGGAATGCACCAGCGTGCCACGCGCCAATAGCCCGCCAGCCTCGGTTAGCGCCGCGCTCATCGGGTCGCCGGCCTTGTAGACGTGCACCCCGGCGAAGCCTGGCACCCAGGCGTTGAAGGTGCCGTCGTCGCCGACCACCTCGGGCACTTCGATACCATGGGCGCGGCCGAGCACGAAATCGTCCTCGCCATGGCCGGGCGCGATGTGGACGAAGCCGGTGCCCATCTCGGTGGTGACGAACTCGGCCAGCAGCACCGGTGCATCGTGGTCGTAGCCGCGGCCGCGCAAAGGATGGGCGCAGACCGTGCCGGCAAGCGCCTCACCCTTGTAAACATGGACCAGATGGTGAACGGCGATGCCGGTGCTGGCGCAGAACGAGGGCAGCAGGTCGAGCGCCACCAGGATGCGTTCGCCGACGATCGCCAGTGAACCTTCGCTCACGCTATCGACCCGCACCAGCGCGTAGTCGATCTCGGGGCCGGCAGCCAGGGCGCGGTTGGCGGGCAGGGTCCACGGCGTCGTGGTCCAGATCGTCACCGACGCGCCAAGGAGTTCGGGGATGGGCGATTGCACGACCGGAAACCGCACGAACAGCGTCACGCTGGTATGGTCGTGGTATTCGATCTCGGCCTCGGCCAGAGCAGTCTTTTCCACCGGCGACCACATCACCGGGCGCAGCCCGCGATACAGCGCGCCATTCAGCAGGAACTTGCCGATTTCCCCAGCGATCGCCGCCTCGGAAGAAAAGTCCATCGTCGCGTAGCGGTTCTCCCAGTCGCCCAGCACGCCGAGCCGCTTGAACTCGGCCGCCTGCACCCGCATCCAGCGATCGGCGTAGGCACGGCATTCGGCGCGAAACTGGAGAATGGGCACCGCGTCCTTGTCCTGCTTCTCGCGGCGGTACTCCTCCTCGATCTTCCACTCGATCGGCAGGCCATGACAGTCCCAGCCGGGGATGTAGAGCCCATCTTGGCCGGCCATCTGGCGGCTGCGGTTGATCACGTCCTTCAGGATCTTGTTCAGCGCGTGGCCAATATGGAGGTTGCCGTTGGCGTAAGGGGGTCCGTCATGCAGTATGAATTTTTCGCGGCCAACGGAGGCTTCGCGCAGGCGCTCCCACAGCCCGATGGCCTGCCAACGCGCCAGGATCGCTGGTTCTTTCTTTGGCAGGTCGCCGCGCATTGGGAAACTCGTGCGCGGCAGGAACACGGTCTTGCTGTAATCCTGGATGGCCAGGTCCGGCTTGTCGTTCATGGCAGGGTTCTCCGCGGCGAAACCGCGATCTGGGGCGCTGGACTGATCCTCAGCGGGGAAAAGCTTCGGCTGGCCGTCGACCCGGCGACCGTCAGGCCGCCGGGGAGGTAATTCGCAAGCCTATTGAAAACCTTTGCATGTGCCGATCATGCCTCAGATTGTGCGGCCGCGAAAGCCGTTCGTTCCGCCAGCGTCTTGCGTGCCTGCAAAGCATCGGCGGCGATTCGCGCGCGGAGCTCGTCGAGCCCCGAGAATTTCTGCTCCGGCCGCAGGAAGGCGTGCAGCGAGACCGCCAGCTCCTGCCCATAGAGGTCGCCGGCATAGTCGAAGATGTTGACCTCAAGCCGGCTTTCCAGCCCTTCATTCACGGTCGGCCGGCGGCCGATATTGGC
Organism: Acetobacteraceae bacterium; assembly: GCA_043745345.1. GTDB lineage: Bacteria > Pseudomonadota > Alphaproteobacteria > Acetobacterales > Acetobacteraceae > PALSA-911. The sequence continues at coordinate 6,739 of JAYTTA010000184.1, forward strand.
GACCCCGGCATGCTCCGAGCCGTCCGGCAGCCGGATGGTTACGGCATACACTCCCCGCGCCGGCTCTAGATGCCGGCCGAGCTGGATGTTGGCGGTGGGAAAGCCGATGGTGCGGCCACGCTTGTCGCCGTGGGCGACCTCACCGCGGATCGTCCAGGGCCGGCCGAGGTCGGCGGTGGCGCGTTCCGGGTAGCCGTCCTGCAGCGCGCGCCGGATGCGGGTTGAGGATAGCGGCCCCTGCGCATCGGCCAAGGCCGGCACCAACGTCAGGCCGATGCCCAGCGCTTCCGCCCTTGCCGCCAGGAACCCCGCATCGCCGCCGCGGCGATAGCCGAAGGCGAAATCGACCCCGGCGGCCAGGTGGCGGGCACCGATGCCGTCATGCAGTATCTCGAAAACGAAATCCTCGGCGGTGCGGTAGCTGAAACCGCTGTCGAATGGCATCTCGAACAGCAACTCGACCCCGCAGGCGGCCAGCGCGTCGGCCCGCTCGGCGGCAAGCGTCAGCCGGAACGGCGGGTCGTCAGGCCGGAACACCTCGCGCGGATGCGGCTCGAAGGTCAGTACCGCCAGCCGCGCATCCGGACGCGCGGTGTGGGCGGCGCGCAACAGATAGGCGTGGCCGAGATGCACGCCGTCGAAATTGCCCAGCACGACCACCGCGCCGCGGGCTTCCTGCGGCAAATCACGCCATGTCTGGAAGATTTTCATT
>JAYTTA010000185.1:0-2041 GCA_043745345.1 Acetobacteraceae bacterium
CTGGTTCTCATGACGATGGCACCGGCGCCGTTCAGGCTTCCGGAAAATAGCCCTCTTCGAACTCTTCCAAAATGCCGCGCAACTCCGTCAGCATCGCTCGCATCAACGTCTTCTGCGGCTCGTCGCAAAGCCCCTCGCCGACGATCTGGTTCAGCGTCTGTCCTGCTTGCGCCAACAGCTTCAGCGACTTGCGTTCGATCAGGTCAGCCATCTAGTTCCCTCGTCGCTGCTTGACCGGCCTTCGTGCCGCCGCCAAGCTTTCTGCATGAACACTCGTTCACGTGTCCGCCACTACTCTGCCACGCTGATGGTTCGCGCCAAATGACGGATTATACGCTCGACATCCTGGTGCAGGGCTATCCTGGAAAATCGGTCTGCCATGGCGGGCTTGGTTGGAGCACAATCGCGCTGCTGCGTGGCGGCGGGCGGGTGGCGCTGGTTGATGTCGGCACCTTCTCCCATCGCGCCAACCTGATCGCGGCGCTCGATCGGCATGGGCTGGCGCCGGCCGACGTGACCGATGTGATCCTGACCCATTCGCACCACGACCATTCGATCAACTGGGTGCTGTTCCCGGCCGCCACCGTCTGGATCGGGGCCACGGAACTCGATTGGGCAGTGGCCGAGCCTTGGGGATCGACGCCGGTGCCGGAGCTTTATGTCCGCGAGCTGCACCGCTCGGCCCAGCTTCGGACATTGCGCCATGGCGATGAGGTGCTGCTGGGGATGCGTGCCTACGACGCGCCGGGGCACACGCCGGGCCATCTGATCTTCCTGCTGTCGGGCGCCGACCGCGACATCCTGTTCACCGGCGACGCCGCCAAGAACCGCGTCGAGCTGATCACCGGGCGGACCGACATGACCTATGACGCCGCAATCTCGAAAAGCTCGATCGACCGCATGTGGGAGTTTTGGCGCGCGCGGACCGGCACGCTGCTGGTTCCCGGCCACGACCTGCCGATGGTGCTGGAAGACGGAAAACCAGTCTATGCCGGCGAGCGTCAGGCGGCCATCACCGCCTGGTTCGGCGACGACCTTGAGAGCACCACCTACATCTCGCTGACCGTTTCCGGCCGCTGATCGTCAATCGATCGGCCGATCGCCAGCAGCTGCTGGCGGAACCACGTCGCGCCGGGCTCGGCGTCCGACACGCCGCCCCAGAAAATCTCGACGTTCCAGGGCGGCAGCGGCAACGGCGGCGGCAACACGACAAGATCGAAGCCCCGCACCAGCTCGGCGGCCAGGCGGCGCGGCAGGTGGCCGATCATGTCGGTACGCTCGACGATGCGCGGCACGAGATGAAAGTCGGAGACCGTCACCGCGACGCGGCGGCGCAGGCCGACCTTGGCCAGCGCGGCATCGACCACGCCGCGGTCGTCGGCGGCCAGGGTTACCAGCACGTGCGGCACGGCCGTGTAGGCGGCGAGGGTTAAGTCGCCGGCCGGACCGAGCTGCGGGTTGCCGCGGCGTGCGACGCAGACGTAGCCATCAGTATATAGCGGCTGGCGGCGGATGCGCTTGGGCACGTTCCGGAACGAGCCGATGAGTAAATCAATCTCGCCACGGTCGAGCAGATCGAAGGCGTCGCGCTTGTCGAGCGCCAGCAGCCGGATGTCGATGCCTGGCGCCTGCCGCCACAGCTGCTCCAGGAATGTCGGCAGCACCAGCGTGCCAGGATGGTCGCCGGTGGCGATGCGGAACACCGCACGGGCCAGACCGGGGTCGAACTCGGCCTGAGCGTCGAACACATTTCGAATTTGCGCCAATATCTCGGTGATCAGGGGAAAAAGCGCCACCGCTTTGGCGGTCGTGCGCATCGGCTTGCCGGGAACGCGGACCAGCAGCTCGTCGCGAAAGATCAGCCGTAACCGGGAAAGCGCGGCACTCATCGCCGGCTGGCCCAGCCCGACGCGTTGGCCGCCGCGGGTCACGCTGCGCTCCGCCATCAGCGCCTCGAAGGCCACCAGAAGGTTGAGGTCGACCGCAGCCAAGTTCATTGTTTTCCTCGATGTTGCGAATATTCAATATCGATTGGCATGAT
>JAYTTA010000186.1:0-7442 GCA_043745345.1 Acetobacteraceae bacterium
GGCTCAAGGCCGGTTGGTTAGCAACGCCTCACGCGACACCTCGACGGCGCCGGTCGGGCGCAGCCGGACCAGGTTGAGCGTGCGCGCCAGTTCCGGCGATCCGGAGTAGTAAGCGGGGACTCGGCCGGTGCCGACTTTGGCCGGGCGGTTCCAATGGCCCATTGCCAGGTAGTCGGCGCCGGTGGCGTCGATCTCGGCGTCGCTGATCAGCCAGGATGGGCGCAGGGGAACGGCGCCATCCTCCTCGTAATGGCCATGCGCCAGCGCGATCTGCCATCGGGTGCTGCGCGGCCGCGGCGCGCGCAGCGGCACCATGTTATCATAGCTATGGTGCGGATGACCCCAGATCTCCATATCGAAATCTCGAAATTCCAGCGCGTGCTGATGGGTGAGGCCAAGGATGTGAACGTTTGCGATATCGGCGAAACCGCCCCGGATGTAGCAGCTGTCAGGGGTCAGCGGATCGTGGTTGCCGGGCAGGATGACGACAGCCATGCCGGCCTCCGCCATCAGCCGGGCGGCCCGCGCCAGCACGTCCGGCGGCATGCGGTTGTGGTCGAATACGTCGCCGACCAGGAGCGCGATGTCGGCCTTGTGAGCGCGCGCGGTGGTGAGCACGACGCGCAGGCCGCCGGTGCCGTCGCCGTCATAGACATCGGCGGTGTGGTCATCATCGACATGAAGGTCGGAGCTGTGCGCCAGCACGATGTCGGTGGGATAGGCAGTCATCGAAATGCAGCTCCGGTCCGGCTTCCGCCGTAAAATGGCAGCTGGCGGCGTTGGGTCAACCAGGGGCGATCGGGGGTATCGGTATGGCCAAGATGCGGAAGAAGGCGGATTTGCCGAGCAAGATATGTGCGGCCTGCGGGCGGCCATTCGCCTGGCGGCGGAAATGGGCGCGTGATTGGGACAATGTGCGGTACTGCTCGGACCGGTGCCGTGCCGAGGGCGCCAAGGGCGTTGTGGCACGGCGCTGAGGTTTCGCTGGGAAGAGAGTGGTTGTTCGGCCTAGATGGTATTGCAGTTGTGCTTGCTCAGTTATAGAGGGTGACGTTAATCTGCCCAGATGAAAACCCCCAATGACCCGCGATCCGGCGCCGCAGACAAAGAACAACGGACTGGAATACAAACTGTGATTAAGATGGCCAGAATTAAAAACATGCGTTGAGACGATCATGAGATTCCATCGTCATGATCCTAAGGATGCGCTCCAGGGCGCTTCCCTGGCGGGGTAAGTGGCGGAGCCCCAGCCTTACTTGCTTCAAGACTTCCAAGAAAAACCGCGGCGGAGGCGGCGATAGCCTCACGGCGGGGTTCGGGCAGCTTGTCGTAGGACCGGTAGGCGGTGGCCAGCCGTTGGTTGCGGCCGAGTTTTTCGCGATTGCGGGCGAGGAAATCCCAGTAGAGATAATTGAACGGGCAGGCCGAGGGGCCGGTTTTCGCATCGACGTCGTAGGCGCATCGGGAGCAGTAGTCCGACATCCGATTGATATAGTTGCCACTGGCGGCATAGGGCTTGGAAGCGAGCTTGCCGCCGTCGGCGAACAGGCTCATGCCGATGACGTTTGGCATCTCGACCCATTCATAGGCGTCGGCGTAAACCGCCAAGTACCATTCGTGGACCTGGTGGGGGTCGATACCTGCAATCAGGGCAAAGTTGCCGGTTATCATCAGCCGCTGGATGTGGTGGGCGTAAGCTTCCTGGGCGGTCTGGCGCACGACCGCACCCACACAAGCCAAATCAGTTTCGCCCGACCAGTAGAACCAGGGCAGGTCGCGACTGGCGCCGAGGAAGTTGGAGGTCTCGTAGCCCGGCATGTTGAGCCAGTAGATGCCACGGATAAACTCGCGCCAGCCGAGGATCTGGCGGATGAAGCCCTCGACCGAATTGAGTGGCGCGCGGCCGGCACGGTATTCGGCCTCGGCCGCTTGGCAAACCTTCAGCGGATCGAGCAGGCCGGCATTCAGGTACAGCCCGATTACGGCATGAAACAGAAAGCCTTCGCCGGCGAGCATGGCGTCCTGATAGGTGCCGAAATTGGGCAGCGACTCGGCGAGGAAGCGTTGGAACGCGGCCCAGGCCTGCTCGGCGGTGACAGCGAACCAGAACGGCTCGGCGGCGCCGAAATGGCCGGCGAAACGTTCGGACACGAGCGTGATGACCTGGCGGGTGATCGCGTCGGGTTCGGCGCGGAGCGGGTCGGGTATGCCGAGATTGCCTTTGGGTGGGCGGCGGTTGTCGGAGTCGAAGTTCCACTGGCCGCCCTCGGGCTGGTCGCCATCCATCAGCAGCCCGGTCTGCCGGCGCATGTCGCGGTAGAAGAACTCCAGACGGAGCTGCTTCCTGTCGTGGGCCCACGCGTTGAAGGCGCGGGTCGAGTACAAGAAGCGGTCGTCGGGCAGGATATCGACCTCGACCGCGAACCGGTCCGACCAGGTTTCCATGTCGGACAGGACGCGGAATTCACCTGGCTGGGTGACGACGATGTGTTTCAGGCCGTGCCGGGCCAGCGCCCGTGCCGCCTCGCCGCCGAGGGTCTGGGTATTGGCGGGATCATCCAGCGGGATGTAGTCGACGCGCCAGCCGTCGGTGCGCAGCGCCTCGGCGAAGTGCCGCATGGCGGAGAACAGGAAGATGATCTTCTTCTTGTGGTGGCGGACGTATGTCGCCTCGGTCTGGACCTCGGCCATCAGCACGACGCTGGTCGTGCGATCGACGGCCGCGAGGGAGGCAAGCGACAGGGTGAGTTGATCGCCAAGGATCGGCACGAGGCAGGCGGGGGCGGTTCGCATGGCGTTGAATAACGCACCGCTGCCGGGTCATTTCAATGGCGCGGCGTTCGATCTGCGGGGTGTGGACCCATATGTCGAAGGACGAATAGGAGTTCAGCATGGGCGAGAAAACAGCAGTGGTCATTGGCGCGGCGGGCGGCATTGGTGCGGCGCTGGTACGGCGGCTTGGGTTTGAGGGCCCGGTGATCGCGTTGTCGCGGCGATCTGATCCGGCGGTGGATCTGCTTGACGAGCCCGGCATTGTCGCGGCAGTGGCGGCGATCGCGCAGACCGGCGCCGAACTGCGGCTGGTGATCGATGCTACCGGCTTCCTGCACGGGGATGGTTTTTCGCCCGAACGCAGCCTGCGGCAGATCGACCCGGCCCACATGGCGCGGTCGTTCGCGATCAACGCGATCGGCCCGGCCTTGCTGATGAAGTCTTTTTTACCCGCCCTGCCGCGGCAGGGAAGATCAGTGTTCGCCACTCTGTCGGCCCGGGTCGGATCGATTGGCGATAATTCGCTGGGCGGCTGGTATAGCTACCGGGCGGCCAAAGCGGCACTGAACCAGCTGGTCCATACCGCGGCGATCGAACTCAGGCGGAGCCATCCGGAGGCGATCTGCATAGCGATCCATCCCGGTACCGTGGCGACCGATCTATCGGCGCCGTTCGCCAAGACGGGATTGGAGCTGCAGACGGCCGACGAGGCGGCGGGGCGTATTCTTGCCGTGCTTAATGGCCTGCATCCCGAGCAGACCGGCGGTTTCCTGGACCATCATGGCAAGTCAATACAGTGGTAGGCGGAGCGGAAGACAGTTCAGGTGTTGACCTGAATGAATTCACGCACCTTGGGGTAGATCTCGTTGGCCCAGCGCCGGCCGCTGAACACGCCGTAATGGCCGACGCCGGTCTGCAGATGATGACGTTTCCGGTTCTGGCTGATATTCGGACACAGGTCGAGCGCCGCCATGGTCTGGCCGATGGCACAGATATCGTCGTTCTCGCCCTCGACCGTGAACAGGGCGGTGTGGCGAATTGAGGCCGGGTTCACGAGTTCGCCCTTGTAGGTCATCTTGCCGAGTGGCAGGTCGTGGGTCTGGAATATCCGCTCAACCGTCTCAAGGTAAAATTCGGCGGGGAGGTCCATCACCGCGTTGTATTCGGTGTAGAACGTCCGATGCTGCTCAATCTTAGCGACATCGCCCTTAGCAAGGTTCTGCCACTGGTCGATGTGGGCGCGGGCGTGGCGGTCCAAATTCATCGCCATGAACGCCGTGAGCTGCATAAAACCCGGATAGACCCGGCGTTTGGCGCCTGGATAACGCTGCGGGACACGACCGATAAGGTTCTTCTCGAACCACTCGATCGGCTTCTCCTTGGCCAGCACATTGACCTTGGTCGGGCTCAGCCTGGTGTCGATCGGGCCGGCCATCAGCGTCATGCTGCGCGGACGCACGGGGTTACCGTGCTGCGCCATGACCGCGACCGCGACCAACACGGCGACTGTGGGCTGGCAGACCGCGACGACATGGGAATCGGGACCCATATGCTCGATGAACTGGATGACGTGCCCGACATACTCGTCGAAGCCGAACGGGCCTTCGTGCAGGGGTATATCGCGGCCGTTGTGCCAGTCGGTGATATAGACATCGTGATCCTGCAGCAGGGTACGCAGGGTAGCGCGCAGCAGAGTCGCGAAATGGCCGGACATCGGGGCCACCAGCAGCACCTTGGGCTGCGGCCGCGCCATATCCTTGGAGAATCGAAGCAGAGTGGCGAACGGCGTCGAGACAACCGCGGTTTCGACCACAGGCACATCACGGTTGCCAATCCGGACGCTGTCGATCGCGAATGGCGGGCGCTTGTGGGTGGTGACCGTTTCGGACAGAAGCTCCAGCCCGGCGGCAAGATATGGGGCGAGAAGATTTGGCCCGAGACCCGGCCAGCTGCCCATCCAGCTTCCTCGTATGACGTTCGACGACGCCCGGGCGATCTGGCGAACAGGGTCGAGCGCGTCCATGCTCGCTTGATAGGCTTGGTAGATCATGGGTAATGGGGCTTCCCAACGGCTGGGCCGAACAAAGGATCGATTTGGCACAACTTCATCTCAACGAACCCGGCGCGGTTTATGTTGCGATGCGATATGATCACACACTAGTGTCAATTCAATTACGTTTGGCAAGAGGGATCGCGCCATGGCCGACGCAGAACTGATCATAAGCAGCAAGAACTACTCGTCATGGTCGCTGCGGGGCTTCCTGCTGGTCCGCATGTCGGGACTGGATTTCAGCGAACGCGTGATTGATCCCACCGACACTGCCGCACGCGACGAGTTGCTGCTGCGGTCGTCCTCAACTCGGATCCCCTGCCTCGTGCATGGCGGCTTCGAGATATGGGACACCTTGGCGATCGCCGAATACCTCAACGAATTGAAGCCGGAGGCGGCGATGCTGCCGGCTGACCGGATGGCGCGGACCCGTTGCCGATCAGTGTCCGGGGAAATGCATTCGGGTTTCAGCGCTCTGCGTTCCACCATGCCGATGAACATCCGCAGCCACCGGCCGAATTTTACGGTGTGGTCGAGCGCGCAGGCCGATATCGACCGCATCCAGCAGATCTGGCGGGAATGTCTGGCGACCTGGAAGGGCCCGTATCTGTTCGGTGCCAAGATCAGCGTCGCGGATGTGCTCTATGCGCCGGTGGTGACCCGGTTTCAGACCTACGACGTAGCGCTTGACGGGGCGCTGGCTGCCTACAGCCGGCTGATCCTGGCCTGGCCGGCCATGGTTGAATGGGCGGCGGCGGCGAAGGCCGAGGTCGAGGAGGTATCCGAACTCGAGGTGGAGTTCTAGGCAGCCGTCAATTTCTTCCCGACGAACTCCAGCCGGTCCTGGCCCCAAAAGATCTCGCCGTCGATGACGTAGCTCGGGGCTCCGAACACGCCGCGCGCCAATGCCGCCTGGCTGTCCGAGGCGCGGCGCGCGGCCCATTTCGGCTCCGCAGCGAGCGCCAGGATGTTCGCGCCGTCGAGCCCCGTATCGTCGATCAATGCCTTCAGGGTGAGTTCGTCGGCGTGATTGCGGTCCTCCTGCCAAAGCGCCTTCAACACCCGGTGCGCCAAAGCCATGGCTGGGCCGTCGCCGACCGTCTCGCGCACGGCGATCACTGCACAGGCCGCCCGGAGTTCGTCGGCGGGAAAATATTTCGGCTCAAGTTGGATCGGCTCGCCGGTTGCCTCGCGCCAGCGGCGAAGCTCCGTCATCCGGTAGGCCTGGCGCTCCGGCGCCCGTTTGGGCAGCGGCAGACCGCCGGATGCGGGGAAGATCACGCCGCCGAAATCGACCGGGAAGATGCGCAGGGTGGCGCCATGCTCCGCCACCATCCGCTCCAGCCGTGCCGCACCAAGATGGGTCCAGGGCGAATTCAGGGACACGTAATAGTCGATGTGCGCCATTTGACGACTCCTAGTTGGTAAGGCGAAGGCTCCGCGAAAGCTCGATCTCGTTAAGCTGGATCGGTTCCTTCTTGAGCATCGCGTCCACGTAGCTGCGCGCCGCCGCCTGGGCGCGACTTTGGCGCATCGCCTGGACAATGCTGTCACGCACATCGGCCAGCGGCGCGATGCCAGCCGGCCTTGTGCCGATCAGCTTCAGCAGGTGCCAGCCATCCTGGGTGTGGACAGGCTCGCTTATCGCGCCGTCCTTGAGGCTGGCGACCGCCTCTCGCACCGCGGGCACCAGCTGATCCTCGCGCAGCCAGCCGAGGTCGCCGCCACGTTCGGCGGACATCGGCTCGTCCGACTGCTTGCGCGCGATATCGGCGAAATCCGCCTTCGGCTTGAGCACCTGGATGCGGATTTCACGGATCTTGGCGGCAGCGGCGTCATCCGCCTCCTGGGTGGCGCCAGGCGCCACCCGGGCGGCAATCTGCTCCACATGGTATTGGCGCGGCAGCATGAAGCGCTGGTGATTGCCCTCATAAGCCGCGGTCACCTGATCCTGAGAGGGATAGCCGGGATCGCCGCGGGTCAACGAAGTCACATAGGCAGCGACGATCGCCGCATCCCGCGCTTCGGCGACGCGGGCCTGGACGTCAGGCGTCTGTTCGAAGCCGGTAGTATGGGCCTCAATGAGGATTGACTGCTTCAGCAGCCGGTCGCGCACGAACTCGGCCAGCGCCGCCGGGTTGGCCTGCAGCGTGTCGCGCACCGTGGCGTCCGATTTGGCGACCAGGTCGCGGACATCGCCGGCGGTGAGCTTCATATCACCGCGCTGGGCGACGACGGTTCCAGCAGCAACCGCCGCGGGCGCGGCCGGCGGCTCCCCGGCGGCGGCGAGCAGCAGTGCGCCGACGCCGAGAAGCCCGGTGCGGAGAAGCCCGGCGCGGAGAAGTCCGGCGCCGAGAAGCACTGGGAAGACCACGGAAAAACGCGGCATATTTCGGATCCTTGTTGTGCCGGAGTTTACCCGGGCCGGCGTCAGTTCGGATGAACGCGGAGACATAGACCCGATAGGCTGGCTTGTCTCCCCGCTTTGACCGGGCTCAGCCGTTAGACAGCACGTGGATCACCCGGCTTGCCACCATATCGCGCGTCTTGGCGCCGTAGGCGACCATGTGCGGCGCGGCGCCATGAGCCTTGAGCGCGTCGGGCGAGGCCCATTTTTCGA
>JAYTTA010000187.1:0-7442 GCA_043745345.1 Acetobacteraceae bacterium
CCTCTCATCCTGGGTCACTTGCCGCGCCCTTGCAGCGCTTGTTCCAACTCGGCCTTCTTCATCCTCGAACGGCCGGGGATATCGTGTTTCGCAGCGCGGGCGAGCAAGTCGGCACGCGTCGTGCCGGACCGGTCGGCGGCGGTCTTACGCGCGATGTCTGGAGGTTGGGCGGAGTACTGGCGGCCCTTCGCGGTGTCCGCCCGCTTCTTGGCGGTGGTGCGCTGGTATTCGCTGTCGGATAGGTGTTCCCGTGCTTTTTTCGGCAGGTAGCGTTCTCCGGTCTTACCGCTTGCCTCGCCTGATTTGGTACCCCACTCTTCCCAGGTCCATTGCGACAGGTGGTTGTCGGCGGTCTTCTCACCCTCGTAGCCGCCACCGGCCTTCTTGTATTCCTGAACTGCCAGCTGCGCCTTGCGGGCGGACCACTGGCCCGGCGCACCGCCCTTGTTGCCGCTGGTGACCTTGTCCTTGACCTTGTCCCACAGCTTGGAGTCGGTCTTCTTCGCGCTCGCTGCCATGATGGGTTCTCCTGACAAGCCAATTCCGAAGCCACCATTTGGTTCAACGGAGGCCTGTGACAGGCCGGACTTCGGAACCTCGGACGCGTCAACCCATTCCAGCTACGACCTGATCGTTGATCCAACCGCCCGTGGCACGAGGAGCCAATGCTTGCCATAGCCTGGAACCTGCTGAAACACTCCGTTTTGGAGTTCATCGACGACAACGCGCTAAGCCGCGGCGCCTCGATCGCCTTTTACACCGTGACCTCGATCGCGCCGCTGCTGCTGATCGTGATCGCGATTGCCGGACTGGTATTCGGCGAGGACGCTGCCCGCGACGCGATACAGACGGAGCTCGGCGATCTGATGGGCCGGCAGAGCGCCGAGATGCTGCAGAACGCGGTCAAGAGCGCCTCCAGCCACGGCAGCGGCGGCAGCATACTCGCCACCGTCATCGGCCTGGTGACCCTGCTGGTGACGGCATCCGGCGTGTTCGGCGAGATGCAGGCGACGCTGAACGTGATCTGGAAGGCGAAGCCGCACGGCAATACCCTCTCCCGCCTGCTGCGGGCGCGGGCGGCCAGCCTGGGGTTGGTCGCAGCACTCGGCTTCCTGCTGATCGTCTCGTTGGCAGTCAGCGCCGGGCTGTCGGCGTTCGGCGATTTTATCAATGCCTACCTGCCATTCGACAAGCTTATTCTGATTGTCTTGAACCTGGTCGTGTCGCTGCTGCTGATTTCGGCGGTGTTCGCCGCCATCTACAAGGTACTACCCGATACCAACCTCGAATGGCATGACGTGCTGGTCGGCGCCATTGCCACCGCGGGGTTGTTCACGGTCGGCAAGTCCCTGATCGGTTGGTATATAGGCAGCAGCGCGGCGGCGTCGGCCTACGGCGCCGCCGGCGCCCTGATCGTCGTGCTGCTGTGGATCTACTACTCGGCGCAGATATTTCTGTTCGGCGCCGAGTTCACCAAGGTCTATGCCCACCGCCATGGCAGCTATCGGGATGCTGGCACCAGCGCCCTCAGCACGGCGCCGGAAGGCACTCCTGCATCGGTAAACCCCAGGGTCTCCGCGCCACAGCACCCGGTTCCGGCAACCTCGAACTGGGGCATGTTCAGTGCCGTCGCTGTTGGCATAACCTTGACGGTGACCATGTTGCGTGGAAATGCGCCGAAAAGCCGATTTTAATCGCCAGCTGTCACCGCTACAGGAGAAACCCGGATGCCCTCGCCTTCTGACGTGATCTCACCGAAAACCTCCAGCGAGGTGCGGGCACAGATCGATGCGCTGCGCGACCAAGTCGCAACTCTGGTGCATGGCCGCGCCAGCCCGATCGACGAGGCGACAAGCCTGCTTGGCCACCGCGCGCGGGAGGTTGGCAGCGCGGTGCGCGATCGTGCGGATACGCTGTCCTCTCAGGTGCGCGGCCGTCCGGGCTTTGCATTGCTGCTGGCGGTCGGGGCGGGCTACCTGATTGCCCGGCTGGCCCGCTAGGCGATGCGCACCGTTCAACTCGCCAAGATCGCCGCCGAGGCGGAGCTCGTGAGGCTGCGGCGCGTTGCCCGGCGCACCGGGTTGCGCGCCGGTTACGCCGTTGTGGCCGGAGTGTTCGGGCTGGCGACGCTTGCGTTCCTGCTGGCCGCGGTGACGGTACTGATTGCCGGCATCCTGGGGCTTACTGCCGCGCTGTGGATCGTCACCGCGATTTGCCTGGTGATCGCCGGCGTGCTCGCGCTGCTGGCAGCACGCTCGACACCGGATGTGCTGGAGGTCGAAGCCCGAATGGTCCGTGACAGCGCCATTCGCGGCATGCGTCAGACGACTTCCGGGACCGCGGTCGCCGCGGACCTCGCGCGAAGATTGCTGCCTTTCGTTTCGATGTGGTTGTTTCGCCGGAAATGAACTGGCAGGCTACGCTCACCTAACAGGGGAAGTGACCATGCAAAAATCTCGTGTCCGCGCGAACATGGCGTTTGGCCTGATTAGCGCGATGATGCTGGCACTACCAGTGATCGCGGCGCACGCTGCCGGAGCGTTCGACGGCGTCTATGCCGGCAGCCAGACGGAGACGCTCACCAACAACTCCGGCCAGTGCCAGAACATGAACAGCGACGAGATCAGGATCACGATCGTCGATGGCAAGTTCACCAAGCGATGGAAGCCACCGATTGATGTGACGGTCAGCAACGATGGCGTCATGACCGGGAGTCGCCAGGGCCAGCAGGCATTTCGGGGCGGTAGCAATCTGCTGAGCTTTGAGGGCCGCATCACCGGCAACGCGTTCGAGGCCGATTTGGGCACGAAGAACTGCGCTGTTCACCTGTCACTGAAAAAGGTCTGACAGCGACAGCTCAGCCAAAGGCTTTTCAGGGTGGGCGTTTCAGCCGGGGTGTTTCAGCCGGGGCTGAGCGACACCTGCGCCAGACCCTGGCCGACGAAACCCAGCGCGCGTGCCGCGGCCAACGACACGTCGATGACCCGGCGGCTGGCCGGTAGCCGGTCGGTGATGGTCACCAGGACGCTATGGCTCGAGTCTCGCAGTGTCACCCGCACCCGGGTGCCAAACGGCAGCCACGGATGGGCAGCCGTCATTGCACCCTGATCAAAGCGCGTGCCGCCTGCAGTCCGCCGTCCTTGATGCGCTCGTCCGTAGAACGAGGCCGTACCGGTCTCTCCACTCCAGCCGCCGCCATCATCGGGGACCACGGCGATCAGGTCGGAGCCAAGCGTCAGGGCAGGTGTCTGAGCCGAGGCCGAGTGAGCAAAAGCAACCAGTTGTACGGCGTATGCAAACAACATCATAATGAACGAAACTGAATGATATCTGTCACGTGACGGCCATCTGACGCGTCGTCGGCAGCGTTGTTCGGCGCATATGACTCCCAGACCGAAACCGTCTGGAGGCTCTAATGCATGCTGCTTGAAACTACTGTCAAGCCGCTGTCCGGACCGGACCTCGGTTGTCGTAATCTTGCACATCCGACCTACTATCGCGCTTCGGAACCGAGTTGGCAAATCGGTCGGCAGCGAGATCATCGCTTAGCCACGATAATAATCCCGGCGAGGCGGCCATGCGGCAGACAAGGCCAAACTTTTCAACTCCCTATCCATCGCCCTCCGGAAGCGATCGGCCACGCTTGATGGTGCCGCGGCGGGTCTTGGTGTCGACCCGCCGGCGCTTGGAAGCGAGGGTTGGGCGAGTGGCCACCCGCTTCACCGGCCGTTGCGTCGCCTTCAGAACCAGATCGATCAGCACGGCCTGGGCCTCGGCGCGGTTGCGCTCCTGCGTGCGGTGGCGTTGCACGTTGATCTGCAGCACGCCGTCCTGGGTCACCCGGTTCCCAGCCAGGCGCCGCAGCCGCGCTTTGACTTCATCGGGCATCACGGCCGCCGCTAGGTTGAAGCGCAGCTGCACCGCCGTCGAGACCTTGTTGACGTTCTGGCCGCCAGGGCCAGAGGCACGGACAAAATTCTCCTCGATGTCACGCGGATCGATCGACAGGCTATCGGTGACACGGATCATCGGCGGACAGGAGCACAGGAAGGTCGGTCCGCGAAAGCACGAATGGTTTGATCCGGTCAGCGGCGAATGCCGGCAAACCGATGGTCAGGCAGCCAGCGCCACGACGATTCGGGTCAGGCGCCAGGCGGCAACAACCATCGAGGCGCTCGCCAGGGCGCAGCCGATCGTATCGAACGCCAGCCGGCCAGCGGCGGTGAGCCTGCTCCGCCGCTCCCCGCGCCGCCAGTCCCGGCCGGCAAGCAACACTAGGTAGTAGTGGCCCCATGGTAGCGACAGGCTTCGCCGGCAGTCCACGCCGTGGCGGGCGGCGTAGCGCATCCCGAACACCATCTGCACGGCCTCAAGCTGCTCGTCGGTAAAGCTGGTTGCGAGCCCAGCCGGCACCCGGGCCAGAAACCGGCGCTGGAACGGGTTGCCGCCGCCTTTATCTGAGATCGATGATTTCAAGACAATCGGTTGGGACAGATCCATGTCCCGTTTTATGGACACCAGGAACAAAGGACGGGTTAACGTTCCGACTGGTTTCGATCCTTTCAGAAGGAAAACGCCACCTGGCGTGAACGTCCGGGACAGCCCGACGAATTGCCAAGTTTTGCCGCCTTGGCCTAGGCTCCGCTTGGAAAAACAGTTCGGGACAAGTAAAATGGCAAGGATCGCGATCATCGGCGTCGGCGCGGTCGGCGCCTATGCCGGCGCCCACATGGCCCAGGCCGGCGAGGATGTGGTCTTCGTCGATCCGTGGCCTGAAAACATCGAGGCGATGCGAGCTCGTGGATTGCGCGTGTCGCACCTCAAGGATGTGCCGGAATTCACCACCCCGGTGCGCGCCCTGCACCTGACTGAGCTGCAGCACCTTAGCAAGGAGGCGCCGATCGATATCGCCTTCGTCTGCGTCAAATCCTACGACACCGCCTGGGCGACCACGATGATCCGGCAGTATCTCGCACCCGCCGGCTACGTGGTCTCGTTGCAGAATTGTATCAATGAGGAAATCATCGCCTCGATTGTCGGCTGGGGTCGCGTGCTTGGCTGCATCGCAAGCTCCATCACCGTCGATCTGTGCGAACCAGGCCATGTCCGTCGCGCGGCCGGCAAAAGCGGTGCATCGCATACTGTGTTCCGCGCGGGAGAACTGCACGGCCGCATCACCGACCGCACCCTCGAGGTCACCCGCTTGGTTAACTTGGCCGACAGCGCCAAGCCGACCGAGAACATCTGGGGTGAGCGTTGGTCCAAGCTGGTCATCAACGCCATGGGCAACGGGCTATCCGCCTGCACCGGGTTAGTCAGCCGAGACATCCTGCTCGACGACACTTTGCGGCACTTCTCGGCAAGGCTAGGATCGGAGGCAATCCGGGTCGGTCAGGCGCTCGGCTACCAACTGGAGGAAATCTTTCATATGGACCCGGAGCTTATCGCCCGCGCGGGCGAGAACGACTCCGCGGCGTCACGCGAGTTCGACGCGCATCGCCTGGAGGAGGCGAAGAAACCCGGCGGCGGCGCACACCGCCCGTCGATGGGCCAGGACATGGTAAAAGGCCGCCGCACGGAGATCGAGTTCCTCAATGGCTTCATTGTCGACAAGAGCGAGGCGCTGGGTATCGCCACCCCCGCCAACGCCGCCCTGACATCGATCGTGAAACAGGTGGAGAAAGGCAACCTTGTGCCGGATCCACGTCACATACTGGATCTCAGGCTTAACTAGCCGCAACTTTTCATTTCATTCGGAATCAGATTAACCGGTCAAAACCAGGCTTATGGTTCCTGACCTAAGCGTGTCGCGCCAGTCGACGCAGCCGCTTGACGCAGATCGGACATGTCACATCGCTGGCAGGCGGCTCGGCCCAGCGTGACCCTGCGCCAGGCTCGGTCGCGCACAGGGCGGGGCGACAGTTGGGCGTCACGGCATGATACAGTGACTGCCGCCCCGGGCGAGGCGGCCCTGCTCGACATAACGCAACGAAAACGCGTTCACCGCGAATGATCAAGTTGATGGACATGCAGACGTTTTACGGCGGCTGAGCCTGCCGTCAACTGGTTCGACCAAAAATCCCGCCCAATAGCCCAACATAATTGTCGGCTAGGTCAAATTAGGACAAAGATCCTCGTTTCTTACGGATTTTCAACCCGAAGTTTCGGATGTGCAAGCCGATGCAAATAAGAGGGTAGCCATACGCGAGCAACTTGCCCGAGAACAAGACGCTGACCGGCAGAGCAGGAGTCTCCGTCAGTTGTGCGAAGCGTAGCCGGAATGGTTCTATTTGCTACTATTAACCTACCTCTTAGCAGGACGAAAGAGAAATTTATGGCTCAGACGTATGACCAGTTCTTTCACGATCTCGCAGTACGCGAATCGGTCGGTGTTTTCGATCCGAGCGCTTCACCAAACTATCAGGCACTTGGCGATGGCGGACTAAATTACCTGGGTGCCTACCAGTTTAACGAATGGACGATGATCAACCTTGGCTACTACAAGGTTGACAGCAATCCGGACGTCAACACCTGGGAAAGCGCTTTCTTCACAGGCAAGGACGGCATCAACAACATACAGGATTACCTGAACAATCCCGCGGTTCAGGACAAGGCGGCGCATGACTGGATGAATGATTGGGTGTGGGGCTTTGTGAAAAGCTACGGACTCGACCATTACATCGGCCAGAATATCGACGGCATCAACATTACGGCCTCGGGTCTGCTCGCGGGTGCCCATTTGCGCGGTGCCGATGCGGTCCAGACATTTATCACCTCTGGCGGGGCGAACGATCCGCAGGATCCCTACGGCACGCCTGTCTCGCAGTATCTGTCACATTTTTCCGGCTATCAGACTCCTTTCGATGGCGGCGGCGCATCGACAGAGCCGGCCCCGGCTGCCGTGCCCACTGCTATATCCGTTGCCGCACCCACTGCCACGCCGGCTGACAACAGCATCATCCTGAACGTGAGCGCCGACAACTGGAACGGCAGCCCGCAATTCCTGGTCAGCGTCGATGGCGTCCAGCTGGGTGGCGTGCAAACCACATCAGCCTCACACACCGATGGACAAAGCGATGCGGTCACGCTCGTCGACATCGTCGGCACCGGCCCCCATGACGTCGCAGTGACATTCCTGAACGATGCCTATGGCGGCACACCGGATACCGACCGCAACCTGTATATCGACTCCGCCGACTACCAAGGCCACCATTCCGGATCAGTGGCCACAGCGTTGTATTCAGCCGGCACCGTTCACGTGACCGTCGGCGCTACGACGACGAACTGATAGGGCGCGGGCGGGGGCATGATCGGCCCGCGCCCGCGCTTTCCAACCGAACGATCAGCCTCCGGAAATCGACCCATCGTCTGCACGAGGCGAACGGGTATTTGTCCTTTTCTATGTATTTCATGGCCAGGCTGTCGATATGGGCATCGGCGCC
>JAYTTA010000188.1:0-7421 GCA_043745345.1 Acetobacteraceae bacterium
AGATGCAGGAACGTGACGTCACTGACGCCGTACAGCGCCAGCGCGAGCGGTATGGCGCGCGAGTAATAGCTGGGAGAGATCAGGAACACCAAGCCGGCATAGGCCGCGAGGGCGGTGGCGGCGGCCATCGGCATCAGCCGGAACACCGTTTGGCCGCGCAGCAGGGTCAGGCATTCAAGCACCGCGAAGGCGGCGGCGTAGCGTGGTTTCAACGCGCAGCCGAGCGCCGCGACGATGCCGACGGCGATGGCGAGGCTTGGCCGCGGCCGGTGACCGTCCAGCCCGCGGGCGAACAGCACGAGATAGGGCAGGCCGGCGGCGATCAGCAGGTGCTCGCGCTGGCCGAGCTCCATCCCTGGCACCACCAGCAGCACCGTGCCGAGGATGGCGAATACCGGCAGCCGGTCGGCAAACAGACTGCGGTGGTGAAAGCCGTCTACCCGGCCGATATAGTCACGCAGCGTGCAGGCGGTGGCGAAGGCGCTGCCCAGGATCGCCGACATGAAGAACGGCATGGCGACGACTTCCGGCTGGACCCGGAGCCAGCCGGCGATATGGATCGGGATCGCCGAGATCCAGACGATCAGCGGCGGATTGACCTCGATCACATCGACATAGAGCTCACGCCCTGCCATCCACCGGCGCGCAACATAGAGCAGCCAGGCGATATCGTCCTTGAGCGGAGTTCGCAGGGCGGTGAACAGCATGACCGCGAGGGTGAGCAGCAGCAGCGCCGTGGTTGCGGCGTTTATCGCTGTGCGCCGGTCGACTACCTGCAGGTAGCGTGAACCGGCGATCGGCCGCAGCAACCCGTTCGCGGGCTGCTCCGACACGGCGTCCGGCTGGACGATAGAATGTCTCATGCCAGTAGGGTCGATCCAGATCCTATGCGCGTTAGGCATCGCTGACCAAAGGTTGATCAACACGCCTTCCTATCCCTTGTAGCACGCGATGCTGATTTCGCCTGTTGTTTGTCGAAGAATCAGACTCTGGCCGGAAATCCGAAACGTGTTATCGCTGGGTCGGCATGCGCATCCTGTTCGTCACTTCCAATCGCGTCGGCGATGCGATCCTTTCCACCGGCCTGCTCGATCACCTGATCCGCGTCCATCCGCGCGCGCGGATTACGGTGGTGTGCGGCCGCGTTGCCGAGGGCGTGTTTACGCGGATGCCGAACCTCGACCGCATCATCCTGCTCGACAAACGGCCATACGGCCGCCACTGGCTGACGCTTTGGCGCCAGGTCTGCCTGACGCGCTGGGACCTGGTGGTTGACATGCGTGGCACTGCACTGTCCTGGCTGGTGCCAACGCGGCGTCGCGCCGTGTGGCACCGGCTGTCCCGCGAGGCCCACAAAACCGTCGAGAACGCGGCGGTACTCGGGCTGGACCCGCCGCCGCTGCCGGTTACCTGGACTGCTGCTGCCGATCATGCGGTCGCGGCCAGGCTGCTGCCCGCCGGGCGAACGCTGGTGGCCATTGGGCCGACCGCCAACTGGGCGCCTAAAACCTGGGCTCCGACCGAGTTCGCGGACTTGTTCCACGAACTTTCCACCGGCCCGCTGCCGGGTGCGGTCGCCGTGGTGTTCGCGGGATCCGGAGCCATGGAGGCGGCGATGGCGGCCCCGCTGCTGGCAGCGCTGCCTGCCGCCATCGATCTTTGCGGCAAATTGTCGCTGCCTGAGGCGGCGGCGTGCCTTGAACGCTGCTCCCTGTATATCGGCAACGATTCGGGCCTGATGCACCTCGCGGCCGCCACCGGCATTCCGACATTGGGCCTGTTCGGGCCGACCTCGGCCGCGGAATATGCCCCGGCGGGACGCCGCGCGGCCGTGGTCCGGTCCGCCGACGGCACCATGGCCGGGCTGGATACGAACGAGGTTCTGGCCGCCGCGACCCGGCTGGTCGAACTGGTTGCAAGCTAGGGAACGCCGGCTTAGGGTTTCGTCAACGCTTAAATAAAACACAGAAAATTAGGGAGCAGGCCGGATGAAGGTCGGGGATGCAATTGCCGAGATTATGAAGCGCGAGGGGATCGAGATCCTCTGCGGCTACCCCGTCAACCACCTGCTCGAATATGCCGCCAAAGCCGATATCCGCCCGGTGATCGTACGCCAGGAGCGTATCGGCTTGCACATGGCCGACGCTATCTCGCGCATGAGTTCCGGCAAGACGATTGGCGCATTCTGCATGCAGCACGGGCCGGGGGCGGAGAACGCCTATGGCGGTGTCGCGCAATGCTACGGCGAGTCGGTGCCGGTGCTGGTGCTGCCGCAGGGCTACGCGCGCCGCATCGCCCACATCGACCCCAACTTCAACTCGGTCGCGGCGATGAAGTCGGTCACCAAGCTGGCCGAGCCGGTGAACGTCCCGGCCGAGCTGGTCAACATTTTCCGCCGCGCCTTCACCCAGCTGCGCAACGGACGTGGCGGCCCGGTGCTGGTCGAGATCCCGACCGACGTGTGGAATGAGGAAGTCCCCGAACCGCTCGACTACACGCCGGTGATCGTGACGCGCTCCGGCCCTGACCCCGAGCATGTCCGCCAGGCCGCGGTGGCGCTGGCGGGCGCCAAGCGGCCGGTGATCTATGCCGGGCAGGGAGTGCACTACGCGATGGCCTGGCCGCAGCTCAAGCGCCTTGCATTGCTGCTGGCCGCCCCCGTCACCAGCAGCCTCGGCGGCAAGAGCGCGTTCGACGAGACCCATCCGCTGTCGCTCGGCTCCGGCGGCAACGCCATACCGAAGCCGGTGCGCCACTTCCTTGACCAGTCCGACGTCATCCTCGGCATCGGCTGCTCGTTCACCGAAACTAACTTCGGCGTTTCGATGCCAAAGGGTAAAAAGATCATCCATGCGACGCTCGACAGTGCGCACCTCAACAAGGACGTGCGCGCGACCATTGGACTGATCGGCGACGCCGCGCTGACCCTGGACGCGCTGCTCGCCGAGTTGGAGAAGACCATAACCAGCCCACGCGACATGGCCCCCGTGGCGGCCGAGATTGCGGAAGTCAAGAAGCCGTGGATGGAGCAGTGGCTGCCGCTGCTGACCTCCGACGAAAACCCGCTCAACCCGTACCGGGTAATCTGGGAACTGCTGCACACGGTTGATCTCGACAACACCGTCGTCACCCACGACGCCGGCAGCCCGCGCGACCAGGTGACGCCGTTCTGGACCTCGACCACACCGCTTTCCTATATCGGCTGGGGTAAAACGACACAGCTCGGCTACGGGCTCGGTCTTGCGATGGGCGCCAAGCTGCACAGCCCGGATAAGCTCTGCATCAACATCTGGGGCGATGCGGCGATTGGCTTCACGGGCATGGACTTCGAGACCTGCGTGCGCGAGCGGATACCGATCCTGTCCATCCTGCTCAACAACTTCTCGATGGCGATTGAACTCAAGGTGATGCCGATCTCTACCGAGAAATACCGCTCCACGGACATCTCTGGCGACTACGCGGCGATGGCCCGGGCATTCGGCGGCTATGGCGAGCGGGTGACCGAGGTTTCGGAGATCAAGGCGGCGATCCAGCGTGGTATCGCCAAGACGAAAGAGGGTGTGCCAGTGTTGCTTGAGTTCATCACCAGTAAGGAGACGCGGGTTTCCAAACAGTGAAAAAAATAGGGGGGCCTGCCGCAAACCCCGCTATGGAAGCGCCGTGGAGCGCATCCATAAGAAGTGGGTTACAAGGGACTAGCCCCTTGGCGGCGTCCAGGGGCAGAGCCCCTGATCTTCCTTTCTGATGGCAAACGTAACTATCTCCAACGTCCGAAAAGCCTTCGGCTCGACCGAGGTCCTGCATGGCGTCAGCGTCGACATCGACGACGGCGAGTTCGTTATCCTCGTCGGCCCTTCGGGTTGTGGTAAATCGACCCTACTGCGGATGATCGCCGGGCTGGAGAACATCAACTCTGGCGACATCGAGATCGACGGCCGCGTCGTCAACAACGTCGCGCCGAAAGAGCGCGACATCGCCATGGTGTTTCAGAACTACGCGCTCTATCCGCACATGACGGTGCGCGACAACATGGCGTTCTCGCTACTGATGGCCAAGGCGCCGCAGGCGGTGATCGACCAGGCGGTCAACCGCGCCGCCCAGATTCTTGGCCTGTCCGACCTGCTGCACCGGTTTCCACGGCAACTATCGGGGGGCCAGCGCCAGCGCGTCGCCATGGGCCGCGCCATCGTGCGTTCGCCCCGGGTGTTCCTGTTCGATGAGCCGCTGTCCAACCTCGACGCCAAGCTGCGGGTGCAGATGCGGGCCGAGATCAAGGAGCTGCACCAGCGGCTCAACACCACCATCGTTTACGTCACCCACGACCAGATCGAGGCGATGACCATGGCTGACAAGATCGTCGTCATGAACAGCGGCAACGTCGAGCAGATCGGTGCGCCGCTGGAACTCTACGACCGGCCAGTCAACCTGTTCGTCGCCGGCTTCATCGGCTCGCCAGCGATGAATTTTCTGCGCGGGCGAGTGGGGAACGGCGTGTTCACGACCGACGATGGCGTGTCGATGGCCGCCCCTTTGCACGGCATGGACGGACCGGCGGTCTACGGCGTCCGGCCGGAACATTTTCAGCTATGCTCGAATGGCGGCACGGACGGCCTGCTGGTCACGGTGCAGGTGGTGGAGCCGACCGGGTCCGAGACTCAGGTCATCGCGCGCCTCGGCACCACGCCCATCCTGTGCGCGTTTCGCGAACGGATTGCGGCGCGACCGGGTGAAACTATCCGTATTGCTCCTGAGACGGCGCAGGTCCACCTGTTCGACGCCGAAACAGGACGACGCTACGACGCCTAAACGAACAAGAGTTCTCCGGGGAGGAACAACCATATGACGGACTTCAGCAGGCGCGATGCCCTGATCATCGGCGGTGCCGCGATCGGAGCCACCGGAATGCCGGCATCAGGCTTCGCCGCCGACGACGTGGCCGAAGCGAAGGTCGCGCCGCTCAACCTCAAGATCGAGAAGGACGCGACCTTGCGGGTGCTGCGTCCGGCGAAATTCGTTGACGCGGACGAGGTCTTCTGGCGCGCCAACACCAAGAAGTTTACCGAAAGCTCCGGCATCCCAGTGCGCGTCGATTTCGTCAGCTGGGAGGATATCCGACCGCAGACCGCGGTGACGGCGAACACCGGCGCCGGCCCCGATATCATTATCGGCTTCAGCTCGGACCCCCAGGTCTACGCGCCGAAGCTGGTTTCAGTCACCGACCTCGCCGACTACCTCGGCGCCAAATACGGCGGCTGGTTCCGCCTGTCCGAGATCTACGGGCAAAAATGGGGCACCAAGCAGTGGCTCTCGATCCCGGTTGGCGGCGGTACCGGGCCGTTGGTCTATCGCAAGTCGTGGCTCAAGGAAGCCGGCTACGACAAGGTCCCGAACGACATGGAGGGCTTCCTGGTCATGGCTCAGAAGCTAAAGAAGATCGGCCATCCAGTCGGCTTCTCGCTCGGCCATGCGCTGGGCGACGCCAACGGCTACGCGTCCTGGCTGCTGTGGACGCATGGCGCCTCACTGGTCGACGAGAAGGGTAAGATCTCACTTGATTCAAAAGAGACAATCGCTGCCTTGAAATACGCCACCGAGATGCAGAAGACGATGATCGACGGCACGCTTTCGTGGAGCGATGTCGGCAACAACCAGGCCTTCCTCGCCAGCCAGATCAGCCTGACCGCCAACGGCATCTCGATCTACTACTCGATCAAGAACTCGCCCGATCCAAAGATTCAGGCCATCGCCACCGACATCGCGCACCAGACGCTGCCGTTCGGCGTGTCCAAGGTGGCGCCGCAATCGGCGACGGTGATGAACGCGATGGTCTTCAACCACACCAAGTTCCCGAACGCGGCCAAGGAATACCTGCGCTACATGATGGAGGCGGACCAGTATGGACCGTGGCTGTCGGCCTGTCTTGGCTACTGGTCGCAATCGCTGAAGGCCTACGCCAAGATGAAGTTCTGGGATTCCGATCCGAACCTGGAACCGTTCCGCAGCGCGATGGACACCATCTACTATGACGGCTTCAAGGGCCCGGTGACGCCGGCCTCCAGCGCCGTTACCGCCAACTACACCGTGGTAGACATGTTTGCTTCGGTGGTCACCGGCAATGCCACGCCGGAAGCCGCGGCGAAGCAGGCGGCCAAGGCGGCGGAGCGGTATTACAAGGGGGGAGCTTAAGCAAGCAAGGTTGGGGCTCCGCTCCAAACCCCGCTAAGGGCGAGCCCTTAGAACCCATTCATGGGTTCCAAGGGGCGAACCCCTTGGTGGGGTCAAGGAGTGGAGCCCCGCTTTCTTGCTTTGCGAAGCACGAGCATGGACGCAACCGTCAACACCCTGACCTTCGCGCGCAAGCCCGACAGCTGGCTGGTTCGGCTGTTCGACAACAAGCCGTTCCTCGTCGCCATCTGCATGTTCCCGACGGCCGCGCTGCTGATCATATTCCTGACCTACCCGCTTGGCCTCGGCGTCTGGCTGGCGTTCACCGATACGACCATCGGCCAGCCCGGCGTGTTCATCGGCCTCGAGAACTTCATCTCATTGTGGGACGACCCGGTGTTCTGGCTGTCGGTGACGAACACGCTGTTCTACACCTTCGTCACGACGGTGGCGAAGTTCGCGCTCGGGCTATGGCTGGCCTTGCTGCTCAACCACCACATGCCGATCAAGGCGTTCATCCGCGCGATCGTGCTGCTGCCGTTCATCGTGCCGACGGTGCTGTCGGCGATCGCCTGGTGGTGGATCTACTCGCCACAGTTCTCGATCATCTCCTACGTGCTGGTCGACCGGCTGCATCTGTTCGACGGCTACATCAACTTCCTCGGTACGCCCTGGGCGGCGCGTTGGTCGTTGGTGGTCGCCAACGTCTGGCGCGGCATCCCGTTCATCGCCATTACCCTGCTGGCCGGCCTGCAGACCATCCCGCCGTCGCTGTATGAGGCGGCGCTGCTGGATGGTGCCAGCGCTTGGCAGCGGTTTCGCCGCATTACCGTGCCGCTGCTGATGCCGATTCTGTCCGTGGTCCTGACCCTGTCGGTGCTGTTCACCTTCACTGACTTCCAGCTGGTCTACGCGCTGACCCGCGGCGGCCCGTTCAACACCACTCACCTGATGGCGACGCTCGCCTTCCAGCGCGCCATCCCAGGCTCGCAGCTTGGCGAGGGTGCGGCGATCGCCGTCGCCATGATCCCGTTCCTGGTGGCCGCGACCCTAGTCACCTATTTCGGCCTCGGCCGCCGCAAGTGGCAGCAGGGTGAAGCCAATGACTGACGCGCTTGCCGCCGCGGAACACGTACTCGACGCGGATTCAACGGTCGACGTGCCCGAGTCGCTGGCCTGGGATTCCAAGCTGCGGCGCACGGTCACGGTCTACGTGCCGTTGGCGATCTTCGTGCTGGTGCTGCTGTTTCCATTCT
>JAYTTA010000189.1:0-7387 GCA_043745345.1 Acetobacteraceae bacterium
GTTGTGCTGCCGGTCGAGGATTTCCCGTCGATGACCGCGGGCTCGCTGCCGCACAAGTTCAGCCTGCCGGCGCAGGCCTTGCGTGGACTGATCGACCGCACCCGTTTCGCGATCAGCACCGAGGAGACGCGCTACTACCTCAACGGCATCTATTTGCACGCCGCCGACAGCGACGGCACCAAGGTGCTTCGCGCGGTGGCGACCGACGGCCACCGGCTGGCCCGCGTCGAGGAGCCGCTGCCGGTCGGCGCCGCCTCGATGCCCGGTGTCATCATCCCGCGCAAGACGGTGGCGGAGCTTCGAAAACTACTGGAGGAGGTCACCGGCGACGTCGATGTGTCGCTGTCCGACACCCGCATTCAGTTCCACGCCGGCAACGTGCTGCTGACCAGCAAGCTGATCGACGGCACCTTTCCGGAATACGACCGCGTCATTCCGCGCGACAACGACAAGGTCCTGCGGGTCGGCAAGAAGGATTTTGCCGAGGCTGTCGGCCGGGTTTCGGCGATCTCGTCCGAACGCTCGCGGCCTGTAAAACTGTCGCTGGCGCGCGACCTGCTGGTGCTGTCCGCAGCCAGCCCGGAATCGGGCAATGCGACTGAGGAACTGGACGGCGACCGCGTGTCCTACGCCGCCGGACCGCTCGAGATCGGCTTCCAGGCGCGCTACCTCAACGACATCACCGACCAAATCGGCGAGCAGGTCGAGTTCCGGTTCGCCGACGGCTCGGCCCCGACCGTGGTCCAGGACGCGGCCGATGCCTCGGCGCTGTATGTGCTGATGCCGATGCGGGTTTAGCGCCTAAGGCAGAAGAAAGTGTGGGCTTCCCTCCGCAGGCCTTCCACCGGGCGGGGAGCGGTCACACGGCATCCCTGCGCTTACAGGCCTCGTCGTAATTACTCTCCCCTCAGGAGACTAATTAGGAGAGCGCTCGTGTGAGCGCCCGAAACATATTCTCCGGCCGAGGTCAGTGCGGTGACCTACGCATCGGTACGGGCGATCTTCTCCTGAAGTTGAGGACCGCAGGGCGTTCACCAGATGCGGCCCTAGCTCACTGCCAACTCCGAGTATCCCCAGGTGCGCCGGATGGGGTACGGGACACCTGTCCAGCAAACGAAGGCTGTATGGCCTCTAAACCAACGTTTAGAGGCCATACAGCTTGGCCCTGACCCAGAATGCGGCAGCGCGCGGCCATGTCGGATACCAGAGCAAGCAACGGGATGCGCTGGGGCAAGGTCCTCCTCCAGGGTGACGATCCTGATCGGGGGACGTGCGGATGGAACAGGTGAAGAGTGTAGGAACCCCGATAATGGGCGAGCGGGAGTGGGCTATGCTGCTTACCCTTGCAGTGCTGTGGGGCGGCAGCTTCTTTTTCAACGGCGTGGCCGTGCGCGAGCTGCCCTCCTTCACCCTGGTCTGGCTGCGTGTGGCCCTAGCCGCGGCGACATTGCTTTTGATGCTGCGCCTGCTCGGGCAGCCGATGCCCACCGCAGGCCGGATCTGGGCAACCTTCTTCGGCTTGGGCTTGCTCAACAACGTCGTACCCTCTGTGCTGATCGTCTGGGGACAACATCACATTGCCAGCGGCCTCGCCTCAATCCTGAATGCCACCACGCCACTCTTCACCGTCCTGGTCGCGCACCTGCTCACGCCGGATGAAAAGCTGACGCCGCTTAAGCTGGTCGGCGTCGCCGTGGGTTTCGCGTGGGCCGTGTTCATGGTCGGCCCGGACGCCCTGGGCGGACTGGGGGCGGGCGTCGCGGCCCAGCTTGCCGGTCTGGCCGGCGCCTTGACTTACGCTACAGCCTGCTCATGCCGGGCTTGCCTGCTGCGTTGCAGGAATGGATCGTCGCGCCTTAGCCGATGTTCATGCAGGATGCCGTATGCTGATCGCGCACCTGTCAGACCCGCACCTGCGACCTCATGGTCAGCTCTACCAGGGCATGGTTGACTCAAATTCCATGTTCTTGTCGGCTATCCAGCAACTCGCGGTGCTCGACCCGCAACCGGATTTAGTTCTCCTCAGTGGCGACGTCGTTGATAACGGCACTGAGGCAGAGTACGCCGTGGCAGCAGAGATGCTGGCGTTGATCCCCCAGCCAGTCCTTGTTGTTCCCGGTAACCATGACAAGCGAGAAGCCTTCCGAGCGTGCTTCCGACACAACGCTTATTTGGCACGTTCAGGTCCGCTGCACTTCGCTGTTGGAAGTCAGGGGACAATGCGTATCCTTGGCCTTGATGTCACTGTCCCCGGTGCCCACCACGGGGATATGGACGAAGCAGCGTGCCTCTGGCTTGAGGAACGGTTGGCGGAGGAGCCGGACCGTCCCACCGTCATCATGATGCACCAACCCCCATTCCACAGCGGCATCCCCTTCATTGACAAGTACTGCTGCCATCGGGGAGCGCGTATTGCGGCAATCGTTTCGCGCTTTCCGGCCGTCGAACGCATCCTGTGCGGCCACATCCATCGCTTCATGCAACTTCGCTTCGGCGGCACCATGCTGGTGACTGCGCCGAGCACCACTACTGCCATCGCCTTACGTTTGCGGGACGATGCTGAGCCGGCCTCCTTTGTGGAACCGCCTGCCATGCTGCTGCACCACTGGCGACCGCAAGCCGGCCTCATAACCCATCTCGTGCCGATTGGGTCGTTCCGGGGGCCACTCCCCTTTTTCTGAGGAGCAATTAGCCATTCTCTTTGATGGAGATGCAGAGAGCCTCCCATAAACGGTGGGCTGCCCTGTCCGTCAAACCAACAATGACCGGCCAACCCGGATGTATCCGCCAACCCTGGCATCTGCCCGAGAAAGCGGACACGATGATTGCCGGGCGGCAAAACGGACAAGACAACCTTGGCCAACGTCGGCTACGCGCGGGTCAGCACGCTGGACCAGGACCTTTCGCTCCAGGCTCGATGCGCTTGCGGCGGCGGAATGTGCCAAATTGTTCGAGAATCGCGCTTCTGGCGTCCGTGCCGACCTTCAAGCCACGCTCGACTACGTGCGGGATGGCGAGGTGCTGGTCGTGTGGAAGTTGGATCGCCTCGGCCGTTCGCTGCCGCACCTCATCAAGACCCTCGCTGCGCTGGAGCGATGCGGTGTGGGGTTCCGCTCGCTGACAGAGGCGATCGACACCACCATACCGGGCGGCGGACCCATCTTCCACATCTGTGGCGCGCTCGGGTAGTTCGAGCGCGACCTGATTGGGGAACGCGCGCGCGGGCCTCACCGCTGCCGCGGCGCCGCAAAGCCGGACGGAAGCCTGGCATTACCGATAAAACGCTTGAGCGCGCACGCGAAATGGTCGGCAAGGGTTTGACCGTGCGCGAACTCGCGATCCGGCCGAAAGTTGGTAAGACACCGCTCTACGAAGCACTCAGAACAGAACTGTTCTGATCTTCCGTTTTGCACCTTTGTTCAGGCAGGCCTGTGCCACCAAGTGGCAGCTCATGAGAGAGGTGTTGGGCCGGGGCCGGATAGGGCTGTGCCACCAGCGTCAGCACACCGTCGCGTCCGCTGTCAGCTGAGCCTGGGTGATTGCAGGTGTGGCACACCCGCCATTGCCGAAGTTGATGCCGCCAAGCCGCCCCGCTATGGACTGGAGCGCATTGAAAACTCAAAACAACCTTCAGGTGGCGAATTTGGAGACAGATTCGGCAACAGGCTCCATGACGCGGACATCCATGCCTTGCTGAGCCTCACCCGCCTCACGCTGACCGATTTTCGTTCATACGCGGCGTTGACCTGGCGGCCTGCCCGCCGGCTGGCGGTGGTGTTCGGCGCCAACGGCAGCGGCAAGACCAATCTGCTGGAGGCGGTCTCCCTCCTGGTGCCGGGCCGCGGCCTGCGCGGCGCGCGGATGGCGGAGTTGGCACGGTTCGGCGGAAGAAGCTGGGCGGTGGCAGCGCGTTTTTCCGCGGCCGGCGAGGCGCTGGATATCGGCACCGGCACCGCGCCGGAGGGCGGTTCGGACCGGCGCGTCTTTCGCCTGGATGGCGCCGCGCCACGTAGCCAGGCGGAGATATCCGCCCGCGTCGCCGCGGTCTGGCTGACGCCGCAGATGGACCGGCTGTTCCAGGAGGGTGCTTCCGGCCGCCGGCGCTTCCTCGACCGGCTGGTCTTCGCGCTGGAGCCGGCCCACGCACGCGAGATCGCGGCGCACGACGCGGCGGTGGCCGGCCGCAACCGGCTGCTGGCCGAAGGCCATGCCGATCCGGCCTGGCTCGCCGGGCTGGAGGATAGCATCGCCCGGCACGCGGTGGCGGCGACCGTCGCGCGCATGGGCCTGATTGCCCGGCTCAACGCGATCTCGTCGGAAGGCGTTCTGGGCGGCTTCCCCCCGGCCTGCATCGGGTTGCTGTGTCCAGTCGCCGACCGGCTGCTAGGCGCGCCGGCGCTGCGGGTCGAGGACTGGCTGCGTGAGGCGCTGGCGGCAGCGCGGCCTACGGACGCCGGCACCACCACGCTCGGCGCCCATCGCGCCGACATGACCTTGGAGGACTCGGAAAATGCGCTGCCAGCCGCGCTCGCCAGCACCGGGCAGCAGAAGGCGCTGCTGATCGGGATCGTACTGGCGCATGCCCTGCTGATCGCCCGCGCCCGCGGCTTCGCGCCCCTGCTGCTGCTCGACGAGCCGGCGGTGCACCTCGATGCCAGCCGCCGCGCTGTCTTGTTCCGGGCATTATCCGCTGTTCCGGCCCAGGTGCTGCTGACCGGCACCGACGCCGAGACGTTCCTGCCGCTTCGCGACGTTGCCGAGGGTCTGGAAGCCGGCGGCGGCAACCTGCAGCCGGACCCAAGGTTTATGCCGCCCGGCCCTATGTCTGACGCGCCCGAAGCGCTATATTAAATAGTACACCTTTTCCTGATGGAGTTTGCTCACGGCATGTCCGATAACGCCGCGCTTCCCCCTGTGCCTAACGCCTCCGACTCTGACGCTTACGATGCATCCTCGATTTCCGTGCTCAAGGGGCTGGATGCCGTCCGCAAGCGTCCGGGCATGTACATTGGCGACACCGACGATGGCTCTGGCCTGCATCACATGGCCTTCGAGATTATCGACAACGCCGTCGACGAGGCTCAGGCCGGGTTCGCGACTGCGGTCGAGCTGACGCTCAACGGCGATGGCAGCGTGACGGTGCGTGACGATGGCCGCGGCATCCCGACCGACATCCATATCGAGGAAGGCATCTCCGCCGCCGAGGTCGTGCTGACCCGGCTGCATGCGGGCGGAAAATTCAACCAGAACTCCTACAAGGTCTCCGGCGGCCTGCACGGCGTCGGCGCCGCGGTGGTCAACGCGCTGTCCGAGTGGATGGAGGTCCGCATCTGGCGCAACGGGCTGGAGCATTTCATCCGGTTCCAACACGGCGAGGCTGATGCTCCCCTGTCGGTGGTCGGGCCTTCCAACAAACCGGGCGGGACCGAGGTGACGTTCAAGGCCAGCTCCGGCACCTTCACCAAGACAGACTACGACTTCGCGGTGCTGGAGCGCCGGTTGCGGGAGCTGGCCTTCCTCAACTCCGGCGTCACCATCAAGCTGCGCGATGAGCGCACGGTCGAGACCAACGAGGTGGTGATGCGCTACGACGGTGGCCTGGTCGCCTTCGTGCAGTGGCTCGACCGCGCCAAGGTGGCAGTGCTGGCTAGCCCGATCAGCCTGCACACCGCCGACGACGCGCTCGGCATCCGGGTCGAATTCGCGCTGACCTGGAACGACAGCTTCCACGAAACCATGCTGTGCTTCACCAACAACATCCATCAACGCGACGGCGGCACCCACCTCGCCGGCTTCCGCCAGGCCTTGACCCGCGTGGTGACGAAATACGCTGAGGGCATGGGCAAGAAGGAAGGTCTTGCTCTTGTCGGCGACGATATGCGCGAGGGCATGTCGGCGGTTTTGTCGGTAAAGGTGCCGGACCCGAAATTCTCCTCGCAGACCAAGGACAAGCTGGTCAGCTCGGAGGTTCAGCCGGTGGTCCAGGCGGCGGTCGCCGACGCGGTCTCGCACTGGTTCGAGACCCACCCCAAGGAAGCCAAGTCGATCATCCAGAAGGTGATGGA
Source organism: Acetobacteraceae bacterium (assembly GCA_043745345.1). Lineage (GTDB taxonomy): Bacteria > Pseudomonadota > Alphaproteobacteria > Acetobacterales > Acetobacteraceae > PALSA-911. The sequence goes on from JAYTTA010000189.1 coordinate 6,066, forward strand.
CGCTGCCGCGGCGCGCGAGGCTGCCCGTAAGGCGCGCGATCTGACCCGCCGCAAGGGCGTGCTGGATGTCTCGACCCTGCCCGGCAAGCTGGCCGACTGTCAGGAACGCGACCCGGCGAAATCTGAAATCTTCCTGGTCGAGGGCGACAGCGCCGGCGGCTCAGCGAAGCAGGGGCGTGATCGGAAGTATCAGGCGATCCTGCCGCTTAAGGGAAAGATCCTCAACGTCGAGCGGGCGCGCTTCGACCGCATGCTCGGCAGCGCCGAGATCGGTACGCTGATCACCGCACTCGGCACCGGAATCGGACGCGGCGAGCCTGAACTGGGCGGGTTTTCCATCGCCAAGCTGCGCTACCACCGTATCGTCATCATGACCGACGCCGACGTCGACGGCTCCCACATCCGCACGCTTTTGCTGACCTTCTTCTTCCGCCAGATGCCGGAATTGATCGACCGCGGGCACCTGTACATCGCCCAGCCGCCGCTGTACCGGGCCAAGCGCGGCAATGACGAGCGTTACCTCAAGGACGACCGCGCATTGGAGGAGTTCCTGCTCGACAAGTCGTTGGGCGAGGCCCGGCTGAGCTACGCCGACGGCCGTGTGCTGGAAGGCGCGGAGCTGATCGAGGAGGCGGTTTGGCTGCGCGAGGCCACCTTGCGGCTGCGCCGTCTATCCTCGACCGCGCCGATCGCGCTGCTGGAGCAGGCGGCGATCGCCGGCGCGCTGACGCCCGACACCGCCCGCGCGATGGCTACCGCGCAACCGCTGGCCGTTCGGCTCGACGCGATCTCGTTGCCCGAGGAGCGCGGCTGGAAGGTGGTCGCCGATGAGCGCGGCTTGACCATGGCGCGCGTTGTTCGTGGCGTCGCCGAGCGGCACATGCTCGACATCGCCGTGCTGCGCAGCGCCGAGGCGCGGTGGCTCGCCGACCGGTGGGAGTCGCTCGGCGCGCGTTTCTCCGAGCCTGGCCGCCTGAAATTCAACAATGATGAAAGTGCGGTGCAGGGCCCGGCAACGGCGTTTGATCGCATTCTGGCGCATGGCCGCCGAGGCCTGACCATCCAGCGCTTCAAGGGCCTGGGCGAGATGAACCCGGATCAACTGTGGAAGACTACGTTGGACCCATCCGTGCGCACGCTGCTGCAGGTCAAGGTCGGTGATGTCGAGGATGCAGGCCAGGTGTTCTCGACACTGATGGGGGATGTCGTGGAGCCACGGCGGGACTTTATCGTCAGCAACGCGCTGAAGGTGGCTAATCTCGACGTTTAGAAGGCCTGCTGCTTTGGGAGAGTATAATGGCGCTAAAGCGCGTAGTTCTGGA
>JAYTTA010000190.1:0-2025 GCA_043745345.1 Acetobacteraceae bacterium
GCCCTCGCCGAGCGCAAGCTGATCGAGCGCGCCAAGGGCATCCTGATGCAATCGCGCCGGCTGTCGGAGGAGCAGGCCTATGCCACCCTTCGCCGGCTGGCGATGGACCAGGGCAAACGTCTTTCCGACGTCGCCGACAGCGTGATCACGCTGTCCAAGATGCTGCAGGACTGAACGCCGGGGCAGGTAAAAGAATAGGCTCTGCCCAAACCCGCAGAGGGGCAGTCGCCGCTTTGAACCCCTTCCTTAGGGTCGGGCGCACAGGGGCGCTCACCCCTGCGGGGTTTGGGGCGGAATAGGCAAAGGTTCCGACCACCGCCTTTGGCAGTTGGAATGCCTGCGGAGGGAGAGCCGCTTGCTTCCCTTGGCACGCCATTTGCTAGGCTTCCGGTGCTCCCTCGAGGAGCCGACCCGGCGATCAACGGCGATCCCGTCTTCGACCCCATTCCCTCGCGGTCCAATGACGGTCCGCGCGCCAGGCTCCGGATTTCCCGGAAGGAGCGCGCCACCGATGCAGGACCTCAGCCCCGACCTGGCCATCCGGCACGCCATCCCCGCCAGGGCCGCCACCCTGAACATCGGCTATGTGCCACTAACCGATGCCGCACCATTGCTGGTCGCGGGCCAGATGGGCTTCTTCCGCGATCACGGCCTGAGGGTACAGCTCACCCAGGCGCCATCCTGGGCCTCGCTGCGCGACCGCGTCGCCTTTGGCCTGCTCGACGGCGCCCAGATGCTGTCACCGATGCCGATCGCTGCCACCCTCGGTCTTGGCGGCGTGCAGACCAACCTCGTGGTTGCCGCGACCCTTGGGCGCAACGGCAACACCATCACCATCGGCGAATCTCTTTTCCGCGAGATCAACGCGATAGGCCGCGACCTGGCCACGGGCCTGCGCGCCGCCTTGGCCGCGCGCCGCGATGCCGACCGGCCGGCACCGGTGTTCGCGGTGGTATTCGCTTTTTCCTCACACAACTACCTGTTCCGGCACTGGCTCACCGCCGCCGGCATCGATCCGGAGCGCGACATCCGCCTGGTCGTGGTGCCGCCGTCGGAGGTTGCCGACGCGCTGGCCCAGGGCCGCATCGACGGCTTCTGCGCTGGCGAGCCCTGGGGCTCGCGCGCCGTCGACCTGCGGGTCGGCCGCATCGTGCTCGCAACCGGCGACATTTGGCCAAACCACCCGGAAAAGATCCTGGCCTTCACCGCCGCCCTTGCCGCCCGCGATCCGGCCCGCGTCGCCGCCTGTGCCGCCGCCATCCTGACCGCCTGCCGGTGGCTCGACGACCCTGCCAACCGCGGCGAGGCAGCGCGCATCATCGCCGACGCCCTGCCGTCGATGCCGCGCGAGATCATTGCGTTGGCGTTCGACGGAAGATACCGCCCGCGGCCCGACGCCGAGCCGATCGCAGCACCTAAGCTGGTGTTCCACCGTGACGGCGCCAGCTACCCGTTCCCCGCTCACGGCGCCTGGTGGCTGAGCCAGATGCGGGCCTGGGGACACCTTCCGCCCGACGTGACGGGAGAAATAATCGACCGGATCTGGCGCCCCGACCTGTGGCACCGCGCCGCCGGCCTGACCGGCGATCCGACTCCGACCCACGACATCGCAGCACCCCAGCCGACAGGTCCCGCATCATGACGACGACCCGCGCCACCAACCTGCAACAGACCAGCTGATGCACCGCATCGTTATCGTCGGCGCCGGCCCCGCCGGCACGCGCGCCGCCGACCGGCTGGCCGGCCGCGGCTTCGCCGTCACCCTGGTCGGCGCCGAGCCCGAGGCGCCCTACGACCGGGTGGCGCTCAGCAAGTTCCTCGCCGGCGAGATTTCTGAGGCAGACCTGATGACCCACGAGACAGGGTCGTTGAAGCAGTCCGGCGTGACCCACCGTTCCGGCACCAAGGTCATCGCCATCGACCGTGAACAAAGCCGCGTCTGGACCGACAACCGCGGCGCCATCGGCTACGACCGGCTGGTGCTGGCGCTCGGCTCCACCCCGGTGCGATTGCCGTTCCCCGGCG
>JAYTTA010000191.1:0-7380 GCA_043745345.1 Acetobacteraceae bacterium
GTCCGGCGGGCTCATCAGCCGCACCGGCGGATAGCCGATCTTCGCGTCCTCGGCGACATAGACCAGGTCGCAGCAGGTCGCGAGCTCGCTGCCGCCTGCCAGGCAATAGCCTTGCACCTGGGCGATCACCGGCTTGCCGAGGTCCCAGATCTTGAACCAGCCATCGACCACGTGGCGCGGCCACTGGCCGGTGCCGGCAGCGGAATAGTACGGCTGGTCGGTGGCGTTGTTGGCGGCGAGGTCGTAGCCCGAGCAGAAGCTCGGTCCGGCGCCGCGCAGGATGGTGACGTGAATTGCGGGATCGGTGTCGGCGGCTACCAGCGCATCGATGATCGCGCCACGTAGCGCGTTGTTGAGCGCGTTGCGCTTGTTGCCGCGATTCATCGTGACGCGGCGAACACCCGGAACCGGCGTGTCAATCAGAACAACTTCGGCAGCTGTGTCAGGCGATGACATGATGACTCCTACGTATGCTCGACCTGGCGTACGCCGCCGACGATGCGGCGCTGCGAGAAGTCGGAAATTTCGGTATCGGAAAAGCCGTGCTGCCGCAGCACGATCTCGGTGTGCTCGCCGAGCGTCGCCGCATGGGCGCGCGGCGTGCCGTCCTCCAACGGCGGTAGGCCAATGACGTTCGGCATCGGCACCGCGCACGGCACCCCAGGCTGGTGCAGCCAGGCAATCGTGTTGGTGGCGCGGACCTGCTCCTGGTCAAGAAATTCGAGGTAGGTGTTGATACGCTCATGCATCAGCTGCGCCGCCGTCAAGCGTTGCGACAGTTCGGCGATAGTACGCCGCGCCACGATCGGCCGAATGATCGCGAACAAGGCCTCCTGGTTGGCCCAGCGCAGGTCGCGGTCGAGAAAGCGCGGGTCCTCCGGCAGGTCCGGCCGATCGATCACCTTTCGGCATAGCGCCTGCCATTCGAACGGCCGCACCACGGTTATATTCATCCAGCCGTCGGCGGCTTCAAAAATACCCGAAGGCGCGGCGCCGCCGGAGATTTCGCCGCCCTCCAGATAGCTGCCCATCATGCGCACGCATTGTAGCCCGGCCGCGCCCTGCATCAGGTTGGCATCAATATGGCGCCCATGCTTCTCACCAGTGCGGGCGAACAACGCCGCAGAAACCGCCTGAAACGCATACAGCGCCGTGGTCATGTCGATCGGGATGATCGGCACGCGATGCGGAATGCCGTCCTCGCCCTTGTTCTCCGAGGTGAGCCCGGTAAAGGCCTGTAGCACCGGATCCATCGCCGGACGCTCGGCAAATGGCCCGGTCTGACCGAAACCGGAAATCGACAGGTAAAGAATACGCGGCTCGGCGGCGGACACATCCCTGTAGCCAAATCCCAGCCGCGAGGTCACTCCCGGTCGAAAACCCTCGATAAAAACGTCGGCACCGCCTATCAGCCGCCATAGTATCCTGCAGCCATCGACGGATTTCAGGTCGAGCGCCACGCTGCGCTTGCCGAGGTTTCCGGGGATTGAGAAAGCCGTGTTGTCGCCATAGACCCGGCCAAGCCCACGGCTCCAATCACCCGCCCCGGTCGGCTCGACCTTGATTACGTCGGCGCCATTCTGGGCCAGCAGCATCGCGCAATAGGGCCCCGCTATGCCTTGGCTGAGATCGATGACCTTCAGTCCTTCGAACGGTGCCTCGTAGCTCATGCTCAGCGTTCCCCACTCGGTTTAACTTGATGCCTTAGGCAAGGAAGCATGGGGCGCTGCCCCAAACCCCGCCAAAAGGCCACTGCCCGCTGGCGGGGTTGAGCGGGAGTCACCCCCGCCCTGCTACATACATTGCCGAGCCGGCACCTCGATGCCAAGGAATCGGGCGGCATTCAGCCCCAGAACCTTGGCACGGTCGCTGTCATCAAGGCTGCCCATGGTTCGCTCGATGGCCTCGGCCGAATGCGGCCAGGTGCCCTCGTGGTGCGGGTAGTCGTTGGCCCACATGAAGTTGTCAGCAAGATTGTGGCGGCGCATCAGTTCGAGGCCGGACGGGTCTTCCTGAAATGCCGCGAAGCCGTGGGCGCGATAATAGTCCGATGGCAGGCCCTGCAACTTGGGGCGGACCCACATGTGATGCTTGCGATACGCCTCGTCCATCGCGTCGAGCAGCCACGGCACCCAGCCAATCCCCGCCTCGATCGAGGCGAAGCGCAACCCACGAAACCGCTCTAGCACGCCGGAGGCGCAGAGGTTTGCGACCGGCTCGATGGTCGGCGCCAGCGAGTGGGTGACGTAGTTGATGACCGCGCCGCCGTTGCCCCTGGCAGCGCGCGGATCGCGACCGGTCGAGACGTGGAAGGTGATCGGCAGGTTGGCTTCCTCGATCAGCCGCCACATTGGGTCGAAATGGGGAAGGTTGTAGTTGACGTGATCGACGTCGTGGGCGCCCCAGATCGGCTTGCACGGCAGGGTCAACACGCGGAACCCTGTTTTCGCGGCGCGTTCGATCTCGGCCATGGCGCTGGGCAAGTCGCCGGTGGCGATCGCGGCCGCCGGCACGATGCGGTCGGGGAAGCGACCGTACTGCTCCCACGCCCAGTCGTTGTAGACGGCACACTGCGCGCTGGCGAACACCGGGTCAGGTGTCGCCCACATCGCCAGGCCCTTGTTGGGAAAGATCAGCTCGACGTCGATGCCGTCGCTGCCGTTGTCGATCAGCCGCTGTTCGACCTCGGCGCCGGCCTTGGATCGGACCCAGTCCTCACCCTCAAAACTCATGACGCGGACACGATCAGGACGGTAGCCTTCGCAGTAACGCCACTGCACGCCTTGATCATCGGTGATGATGCGGGGTACCCGGTCGCGGTAACGCGCGTCGATGCGGGTTTCCCATAGGTCCGGCGGCTCGTTAGCGTGGCTGTCGGTCGAGACCATGAAGTATTTCTTGGGGTCGCCAAGCCGCGCCGTTCGGGTCCAGCCGGAATGGCCGGGTGTTTCGAGGCGCCAGAGGTTGGGTGCGTTGATCGCAACTTCGTTCATTGGATTTGTCCCGTAATTGGGTTGTCGGTTCAGTTTCCAGTTTAAGTCAGCCGTCGATCTGCCACTGCAGCAATGTGTAGGGCGGCGTGGCGTCGTTGTGGTGCTCGAACACGGGGCTCACCCTAGCGCCAATCGTCAAGGTCTGATGTGGATCGCCCAGCAGGTTGCCGATCATCCGGATGTTGCCGTATTGCGGAAACTCCACGAGCACGATGAGGTAAGGGCCATGACTTTTGAGTGCCGGATGCACCGGGTGCCAGGGGCGCTCCCAGCTATAGATGCTGCCATGGGCCTCGATCTTCTCCCACCCGGTGTCAAAACTGTTGCAGGCGTGGCACATCCACTCGGGACCCCATTGCCAGGTTTGGCAATCCTTGCAGCGCTGCACCCAGACCTCGTTCTTGCGGAGGCCTTCCCAGTACTGGGTGCTGAGGCCATCAACCTCCGGCACCGGGATCGGCAAGCCGGCGGGAAGATACGACGTGCTCACAGCGTTGCCTCCGAACCGAGGATCATGCTGCTGACCGGCGTTACCATCGGCCCGGCGATGACCATCGAGATGTCGACATCGGGTACCTGGGCCGTCGAGTCGCCGCGCAGCTGCCGCACTGCCTCGATCTGCAATTCGAGGCCGTGCATGTAGCATTCGGCGAGGTTGCCGCCGGAGGTGTTCATCGGCAGCCTGCCGGTTGGCGCCATGAAGTTTTCGAGGATGGAAAACTCGTTGCACTCGTCAGGGGCGCAGAACCCGTGCTCGACCAGGCTCATTAGCACGCCTCCAGTAAAATTTTCGTAGTTCTGCAGCACGTCGACCTCGGACGGTTTTATTCCCGCCATGCGATAGAGATGCGGCGCCACCGAGGCGAACGTCGAAGACCCGTAGTTCGGCACGTTGTGCGCGGGGGCGCCGGCGCGGTAATCGGATCCGCCCTGAGCGCCGAGCAGATAGCTCGGCTTGTGGGCGAAGTCCTTGGCGCGATCGGCGGACACGATAATCAGCGCCGCTGCACCGTCGTTTTCCTGGCAACAGTCAAACAGGTGAAATGGCTCGACGATCCAGCGTGAGGCATCGTAGGCGGCCTCGTCCAGCGGCCGGCCGTACATCACAGCACGTTGATTTTTCTGAGCGTGGGCGTAGGAGGCCATGGCGATGGCGCGCAAAGCCTCCTGCCTGACGCCGTGATCGTGCATGAATCGCATCGTCTTCATGGCGAACTTCTGTGCCGGCGACATCAGGCCATAGGGCGACTGGAACGCCGCATCGCCAGACGTGGTCGGCGTCGCCGCGCCCACGCCGAACCGGGCAAATTGGCCTTGGGCAAGCGCGCGGAACACCACGACAACGTCGGAAAGCCCGGTCGCGATCGCCGCTGCGGCGTTGCCGACCGCGGCCGCTCCGCCACCGCCACCGCCACCCCACTGCATGTTGGCGAAGCGCAATTCCTTCATGCCGAGTGCGGCCGACAAGCGCGAAGGGTCGTTGCGGTCGTTGCTATAGGAGGCGATGCCGTCGATGTCGTGCGGGTCGAGGCCGGCGTCGCGGCAGGCGGCAACGATCGCCATCAGCGCCAACTTGAACTCCGAGTGCGGCGACATGCCGTGCTTGTAGTAGGGCGTCTCACCGACGCCGACGATGGCAACTTTTCCACGCAGGCTGCGGCTGTTGTCTGACGCCATGTGTTCCCCTGAAGCCTCAGCCGGGCTGTTGGAACCAGCCTACCCACCGGTAGCTGCGCTTGCAAAGGGGGTGTTTCCGACGTGCCGGCGTTGAGCGGAAGACTTCGCGCGGTCGTCTGCCTATAAGCCGGAATGAACCCCGTCCGGCTGCTTACCTTCTCCTCCCTTTTCCCTAACGCCGAGCAGCCCAACCACGGCATCTTCGTGCAGAACCGGCTGCGCCACCTGATCGCCGGTGGCGAGGTGGTCAGCACTGTGGTGGCCCCGGTGCCCTATTTCCCGTTCGCCTCAAAGCGGTTCGGCGATGCCTCGGCCTATGCCCGCGTATTACGGCAGGAGGTCCGGCATGGACTGACCATCCATCACCCGCGGTTTCCGGTCATCCCGAAAATAGGCATGAACTTGGCGCCATGGCTGCTGTATCGCGCCGCCGCACCGTTCATCGCGGGTCTGCTTCGCCGCGGCGAAAGATTCGACGCGATCGACGCCCATTACGTCTATCCCGACGGCGTCGCCGCGCTGTGGCTCGGTCGCCGCTTCGGGCTGCCGGTAGTTATCACGGCGCGCGGCACCGACATCAGCCTGATTCCGGATTTCGCCACGCCGCGGCGACTGATCCAGGGCGCGCTGGCGGGGGCTGCGGCGCTGATCGGCGTCAGCGAGGCATTGCGCCAGGCGATGATCACGTTGGGTGCGGACGCGGGAAAGACCGTGACGCTGCGCAACGGTGTCGATACCGCGATGTTCCGGCCGCTGCCACGCGAGGACCTGCGCACGGCGTTGGCGCTCGTCAGACCGACGCTGCTCTCAGTCGGCCACCTAATCGAGCGCAAAGGCCATCACCGCACCATCGAGGCGATGCTCCAGCTTCCGGAGTTCGACCTGATCATCGCTGGCGAAGGTCCCGAACGTGGGGCGTTGCAGGCGCAGATCGATCGGGCGGCGCTGGCGGGCAGGGTACGGCTGCTCGGAACCCGGCCGCACGCCGAGTTGCCGTCGCTGTATAGCGCCGCTGATGCGATGGTGCTGGCCTCCTCGCGGGAGGGCTGGGCCAACGTGCTGCTGGAATCGATGGCCTGCGGCACGCCGGTGGTAGCCAGCAACATCTGGGGCAACCCGGAGGTCGTCGGCTCGCCCGCCGCGGGGTTGATCTACGACCCGAACACGTCGGACGGTATCGCGGCCGGCGTTCGGAAATTGTTTGCTGAGCCGCCGGATCGCGCCGCGACTCGCGCCTATGCCGAGGATTTCAGCTGGGACGCGACCACCGCTGGACAAATTTCGATCTTCCGCCGCGTGATCAAGACCGCCGGGTAATCCGAACCAGACCGAGCCGGGCGGCCGCGCGGTTGAGCGCTGGCACGATGATGCCAAGGGCATAGCTTTCAGCCCCCGACGGCATGCCAACCGCCAGCCAGCTAGCAGCGAGTACCGCGCAATAGGTCGCAGCGCCAAGCAGGCAGGCGGCCAGCAGCCGCAACAGGATCGAGCCAATGTCAGGGCTGATTTCCGACCACCCGAGCCCGGTGGCATACAGGACCAAGGCCATAGCAGCGCTGGCGAGCAGTATCCGCCAGGTGTTGCGCAGCAGATCCAATGAAGTAATGCCATACCGCTGAAAACCAACGACCAGGAAGGCAATTTCCTCCAGCGTCACCGCGATAACGGTGCCGACGGCGGCGCCGACGAGGCCAAATCGGACCGTCAGCAGCACGACCAGGCCGATGCGCAGGCACGCCGCGACGCAGGTGACGACAAAGGTGGTCTTCGGGATGCCGTCGGCGCGGAACGCGGTCGTACTGATGGCGGTGATGACCTTCAGGATGCCGGCGAAGGCGATGATCTGGACCAGCGGCACGGCCAGGATCCAGGTCGGGCCGAGCAGCAGCAGCACCAGCGGCTGGGCGACTAGCGACACCCCGAGCCCGGCCGGCACCGTCGCCATGAAGGCCAGGGCGATCGCGCGCATGTACGGCTCGCCGACATCGCCGCCCTGGTGGCGCACCGCGGAGAAGCTCGGGAACAGCACGTGGGTCAACGGCTCGACCAGCTCGGAGGTCGGCAGGGTCGCGACTTCTGAAGCCAACGAGAAGAAACCCACCTCGGCGGTGCCGAGCAGCCGGCCGACGATAATGCTGTCGGAGCGGTCGCGCACCAGCACCGCGACGCCCATCGCCCAGGTCCAGAACGAGAAGCCGGCGATCAGGCGCCAGGATTCGAGTGAGAAGGCGGGGCGATACGGGTGCATGAAATAGCTGAGCACTGACCGGCTGCTGCGCAGCACCAGCGTGCCGACGATCAGCGCCCAGTAGCTATGCCAGATCATGGCGATGGCGATGACGCAGATATTACCGGCGAACCGCGGCACGATGGTCAGCACGAATTCGGCCCGAAAATTGAGGTTCCGTCGGAAATCGAGCAGGCCCATGCTCTCGAACGTGCTCACCAGAACGCCGAGGCCCAGTGCGCCGATCACCGGCACCAGCCGCGGCTCATCCAGATAGACCGATGCCGGATAGGCGATGGCCCCGATCAGCCCGGCGGTGATGATGCCGCGGGCGAGGTTCAGCGTCGCCGCGGTGTCGTACATCTTCTTGCTGATGAACTTCTCGCGGATCAGCGCATCTTGCACGCCGAAATAGGAAAACGCATCCAGTCCGGTGCTGAACGACAGCCCCAGCGCCACCAGCCCAAAATCGGCAGGGGTCAG
>JAYTTA010000192.1:0-2022 GCA_043745345.1 Acetobacteraceae bacterium
CTGTCTGGCTTGAGCCCACGTTCGACGATCGCCTGCTCGACATCGGTCAGCCGGTCCTTGACCGTCTGGGTCTGGGCTGCCGCGAAGGTCGCCGCCGCGTCGAACCCTGACGAGGTAAGCGCGGCACTCAGCACCGCCGGATCATCCATCTTCTTCGGCTCCGCCCACATGTGGCGGAACACCTCATTGACGTAGCGCCCGAACACCCCAGACTGCTCGGCCGCGACCGCGCCGCGCATCAGCGTGTTGGCGGGAAAGAACGGGTTCCTGGCGAACCGAGTGATCCCGTGGCGGCGCACGAACCGCGCCATTTCCAGATGCTCGTATTCGGGCTTGTTACGGATGCCGGCGAAGGCCTCCATCGGCGAGCGGTTGCCGGTCAGCTTGAACACGCCGCCGAGCAGAACCGGCATATAATCGAACGTCGTGTTGGTCCGGCGCTCGATTTCGGGCAGCACCAGGTGGCTGAGATAGACGTTCGGGCTGCCGAAATCGAAGTGAAACTCGATCTTGTCCATGGTTCACCACGTCTCACCGAAGGGACGGATCTCGAGCTCGGAGCTCCACGCGTCGGGGGGCTGGCAGAACAGCTGCCAGTAGGCGTCGGCGATTGCCTCCGGCCGCATCAGCCGACCCGCGGGGGCCTCCTGGTCCTCACGCTCGCGGATGCGGCCGCGGACCCAGGCGGTATCGACGCCGGAATCGATCACCAGATGTGCGACGTGGATGTTCTGCGGTCCGCACTCTGCGCCACCGCGCGCAGGCCGATGATGGCCGCGGTGGCATTTCTTGGCTTCACTGGTTTTTCCCCGCCTTGGACGCAAGTCAAGGCCAGGGCTCTGCCCCGGACCCGCCAAGGGGCTGGCCCCTTGTGACCCATTCCTTGGGGCGGTTCCCCATGCTCGCTTTATCGTTGACGGACAGCGGCCGCCATCCGCGCCACGATCTGCTGCAAGATCGCCGGCGACGTCGCGAAATTAAGTCTTACAAACCCTGCATAGTCAGGCCCGAACGTTTCGCCCGCGTTCAATCCGACCCTGGCCTGCTGCAGGAAGAATTCTCCGGCCGGGCCGGGCAGCTGCAGGCCGCGGCAGTCGAGCCAGGCGAGGAAGGTGGCCTGCGGCGGGTCGAACCGCACGCCGGGCAGGTCGCTGGCGATCGCGCGCACCAGCCAGTCGCGGTTGGCGCGCAGCCTGGCCATCACGTCGTCGAACCAGGGCTGGCTGTGATCCCAGGCGGCGATGGTGGCGTCGACGCCGGTGATGCCTGGCGAGCCGAGCAGCCGCGCCGGCACTCGGGCCAGGAACCTTTCCATCAGGGCGGGTGCGCCAAAATGCATCATCGCGCAGCGCAGAGCCGGGATGTTGAAGCTTTTTGTCGCCGAGGTGATGGTGATGGTTCGCGCCGCCACCTCGGCACCGAGCGAGGCCAGCGGTATGTGGACATGCCCCGGATAAAGGATGTCGGCGTGGATCTCGTCCGACACCACGATCATGTCGTGGCGCTGCGCGAAGGCCGCGACCTGCTCCAGTTCCTCACGGACATAAACGCGGCCGGTCGGGTTCTGCGGATGGCAGAAGATCAGCACCCGGGTATGCGGATCGGGCGCGGCGTCGAACGCCGCCAGGTCGAGCTGCCAGCCCTCGTTGCCCAGCCGCATCGGGTTGGCCAGCAGCCGCCGGCCGGTGCCGGTGATCGCCGATATGAACGGCGGATACGAAGGCAACTGGAGCAGGACCGCGTCGCCCGGATCGCTGAAGGCGGTGATGGCGGCGAAGGTCGCCTGCACCAAGTCGCCGATCGGCAGCATCCGGGTCGGGTCCGGCTGCCAGCCGAACCTGGTGTTCATGCGCTGGGCGAAGGATCGCGCCAGCTCCCCGTCACGCGCCGCGTAGCCGTATTCCTGGGCGTCGGCCAACCGTTTCAGCGCCGCGGCGATCGGCGGTGCGACGCCAAAATCCATGTCGGCGACCCAGGCCGGCAGTACGTCGTCGGGAAATTTGTGCCACTTGTTGGTGCGCC
>JAYTTA010000193.1:0-2022 GCA_043745345.1 Acetobacteraceae bacterium
CGATGGCGGCCGGACCGGGATCAGCGACGCCGCCTCGCCGTGGTCAGGCAGCGTGGCCCAAGTTTGAGCATGGCCCCCGAAAGCCGGTCTGGCGAAGGCTTGGTCACAGATCCGGCGCTGATGTCAGCCGAGCAGCTGCTTTCGCTGTACGCCCGCCGCGCGCTCAGTCCGGTGGAGGCGCTCAAGGCGGTAACCGACCGCATCCTGCGGCTCAATCCGCGGCTCAACGCCTTCGCCGTGATGAACCCCCAGGCTGTCGTGGCGGCGCGCGACAGCGAGGCCCGATGGGCGGCGTCGCGGCCGATCGGTCTGCTGGACGGCGTGCCGGCGACGGTAAAGGACCTGCTCGACATGGCCGGGTTCCCGACCCGGCGCGGCTCCCGCCTGACCGACCCGGTTCCCGTGGCGGAGGACGCGCCGGCGGTGCTCAGCCTGAAGGCGGCCGGTGCCGTCATCATCGGCAAGACCACGACAACGGAGTTCGGCTGGAAGACGCCCGGCGACAACCCGCTGCACGGCATAACCCGAAATCCGTGGAATATCGATCATACTCCGGGCGGCTCGTCGTCGGGTGCCGGTGCCGCCGGCGCCGCCGGGTTTGGGCCCCTGCATATCGGCACCGATGCCGGCGGCTCGGTCCGCATCCCCGCCGCCTGGTGCGGACTTGTGGGCCTGAAGCCGACCTTCGGGCGCATCCCGCAATGGCCGCTCGGTGCCTTCGCCAATGTCGCCTGCGCCGGGCCGATGACCCGCACGGTGCGCGACAACGCGCTGCTGTTCTCGGCCATCGCCCGCCACGACCTGCGCGATCCGCTATGCCTGCCCGACGACGCATCCCATCCCGGCGGCCGCGACTGGCGCGACACCATCGAGCAGGGTGTTGCCGGTTTGCGGATCGGCGTCCTTTCGAGGTTGGGCTTCGACGCGCCGGCCGACGCCGATGCGGTCGCTGGCGTCGAGAACGCCGCGAGGCTGCTGGCCGAGGCGGGAGCACAGATTGAAGCGGCGGATGCCAACCTGCCTGACACCAGTGCTGTGTTCGGCCGAGTGTGGGGCGTGGCCCTTGCCCGGCTAGTCGCTGGCTTCTCGGAACAAGACCGCGAAAAGCTCGATCCCGGGCTGCTGGAAGTGGCAGCCGCCGAGGGTGCCATGTCGGCGATCGACTTTGGCGGCGCCGACATGCTGCGCATTGCCTGCGCCCACGCCATGGCTCGGCTGCATCAACGTTTTGACCTTGTGCTTTGCCCGACGGTGCCGAACGGGCCGCCGCCGGCCGATGCGCCGACGGTCGATCCGATCAAATCCCTGTGGCGCAACTGGGCGCCGTGGACATTCGCCTTCAACCTGACGCGCCAGCCGGCGATCACCGTGCCGGTCGGCCTGGGCGCCAATGGCTTGCCCCGGTCGGCGCAACTCGCCGCCGCGCAATATCGTGACGATCTGGTTTTCCGCGCCGCCCGCGCGATCGAGTTGAGTCAGCCGTTTCCGACGCTGGAATGACCGAAAGGAGACCTCCTACCGGTAGTGGCCGTAGCCATGCCCCCAGCCCTCGCCTCGGCCACCCTCACCCCAGCCGCCCTCGTGTCCGCCGCCCCAGCCTCCCCACGCATAGGGCCGGCTTACAGGCGCGATGACGATCGGCGACGCGGCATAGGCGTAGCTGCCGCCGTAGTAGCCGCCGCCGTAGTAGCCGGTCGCCGGATAGGCGACACAGCCGGCTACCGACACCGCCGTGGCCGTTATCACGGCGCCGAGCGCCAGCCAGCCGAGCCGGGTTTGCGAGGTCGCGTTGCGCATGATGAACCTCCAGGAAACTTGCCGGACAGCGGGTCGTGCCGCTGGTCACCAGCGAAGGGTGACCCCGCATCATGTCGAGAACATGGCAAATTCGGGACCTCTTGACCGCAATCCTCGTTTTCTTGGCCGTCAAGTCGCCATGTTGGGTCTGGATGATGGACCAGCCGCCACCCGGTTGGGCTGGAGGCACTCGTTCAGGCTGCCATCTGGCGTCATCACTATTTT
>JAYTTA010000194.1:0-7364 GCA_043745345.1 Acetobacteraceae bacterium
CACGATCCCGCCGACGCTGGCATCGGAGGAGAACAGCTGGTGGCTGGTATCGACGTGCAGTATGTCCCGATACCGGGTGATCGACCAGTAGTCGCCATACATACCGCCCTCGCAGCGATGCACCGGGTCCTCACGCCGCAGCCGCTCGAAATACGGCCGCCAGGTGTCGTTCTGATAAAGCGCTGGCTGGCTGACATCGATGCGGTCGAGCCGGAGCGACTGGATCTGTTCCAACGTCTCGGCGCTGAGCGGCACGTTCATCGCGGCCTCCTGCTTTCGCCGCCTTGGTCGAACCGGATGAGCCTCCGGTCGGGCGGTCTCTTTGAGCCAACTTAATCCGTGGTCATGAATCCCACGGAACGGCAATCTCCATGGGCCCAGCGGCCCGTCACTTCATCTCGATGGCGACCTTGTCGATGCCGGCCTTGGCACAGACTTCGTCTTTTTCGCCGCCCGGTGCGCCCGAGACGCCGACCGCACCGATGACCTCCTCGCCGAGCAGGATCGGCAGCCCACCAAGGGTCGCGATGACGTTGGTCAGGTGGACCGCGCCGTAGGCCGGATCTTCCTTCAGCCGCTTGGCGATCTCGCCCGACGGCACCCGGAAGGTGCGCGCCGTGTAGGCCTTGCGCAGGCTGCTCTCCATCGTGTGCGGGCCGGTGTTGTCGCCGCGGATCTGCACCAACGGCTCGCCGTTGCGCCCGACCACTGTGACCGAGACGCGGTAGCCGTTGGTCGTGCAGGTCGCGATCGCGGTCTGCGCGAGGGTCATGGCGATCGCCGCCGACATATCCTTGTGCACCAGCAGGTCAGCGCGCGCCGGCGTGGCGGCCCCGGCTATCAGGCTGCACGCTGCCAGGACTACGTACCCGGCAGCGTTGCTCATCAGGCCACCGCCGCGATTTTCTCGCGCCGCAACTGCACGGTCAACGCGTCAAGCGACTTCGAAACGCGGTCAAGCATGTCGTCGATCTCGGAAATCGAAATGATCAGCGGCGGGCTGAACACCAGGCTGTCGATCGGGCAGACCCGACCGATGACGCCGTTCTCCTGCATCAACGCCACCAGGCGCCCACCGATCTTGGCCGCAGCAGGGAAGTTCTCACGCCTCTCCTTGTCGGCGACCAGCTCGACCGCTGCCATCAGGCCGATGCCGCGAACCTCGCCGACCAGCTCGTGGCCGGCAAAGCGGCGGCGGAGCTCCGATTGCAGATGCGGCCCGACCTCGGCGACGTGGGCACCGATATTGGTCTCGTCGTAGATCTTCAGCGTTTCGATCGCGACCGCGGCCGGCACCGGATGGCCGGAATAGGTGAAGCCGTGGCCGAAGGTGCCGATGGTGTGGCTTTCCTTGGCCAGGCCCTGGAACACGCGGTCGTTCACCATCACCGCCGAGATCGGCAGGTACGACGCCGAAAGCGCCTTGGCGCAGACCAGAATATCCGGCTCGATGTTGAGCGTCTGGCTACCCCAATAGTTGCCGGTGCGATGAAAGCCACAGATCACCTCGTCGACAACCAGCAGAACATCATACTTTCGCAACACCGCCTGGATCTTCTCGAAATAGCCGCGTGGCGGAACGATCACGCCGCCCGCACCCATCACCGGCTCGGCCCACATTGCCGCCACCGTATCGGGGCCCTCGGCCAGGATCAGTTTTTCCAATTCGTCGGCGCAGCGCGTGGCGAACGCATCCTCCGACTCGCCATCGGCGGCGCCATGATAGAAGTGCGGCGCCATTGTGTGCTTGAACCGGTCGAACGGCACGTCGAAGCTGCGATGGTTGGCCGGCAGGCCGGTGATCGAAGCGGCGACAAGCGTGATCCCGTGATAACCCTTCATCCGCCCGATGATCTTCTTCTTCTCCGGCCGGCCCAGGGAATTGTTGAAATACCAGACCATCTTGACCGCGCTGTCATTGGCCTCGGAGCCGGAGTTGGCGAAGAACACCTTGCTCATCGGCACCGGCGCGCGCTGGATCAGCATCTCGGCCAGGTCGATCATCGGCTCGTGCGACTTGGCGGTGAAGGCGTGATAAAACGGCAGCTTTCGCATCTGATCGGTGGCGGCCTTTACCAGCCGCTCATTGTCGAAGCCGAGCGAAGCGCACCACAGCCCGGCAACGCTCTCGATGTAATCGCGGCCGTTCTCGTCGAACACCCGCACCCCCTTGCCGCGGCTGATCACCATCGGGCCGATTTCCTGGTGCGCCTGCAAATCGGTGTAAGGATGGATCAAATTGGCAATGTCGCGCGCCGCCGCCGAGTTGGCACCGAAAGGGGGAGGGGTCATGTGTGTCCTCATGCTTTAAGGTGCCCAGTCTAGCGCCGGCACAAGGGAATAGGGAAGCAAAGCCAGCATGGGGCTCTCCCTCCGTGGGCATTCCAATTGCCGACGGCGGCAATCGGAACCTTTGTCCACTCCGCCCCAAACCCCGCCCGGTAGCGACCGGGAGCGTATCCCTTAAGGAAGGGGGTTTGGGGCAGCGCCCCATGCCTTCCTGCCTGCGGCGCTTCTAGTCGCCATTCTGGTTGCGAAACCCGGCAACACCGGCCTCGATCTCGGTCACATGGCGGGGCAGGAAGCCTGTGACATCGGTCAGGCCGCAGGAATGGGCCAGGATCTCGACCTCGTCGCGCAGCCGCTGGGCGTAGCGCATCACGCGTACCGCCTTGTCGGCGGGGTCCAGTCCGGCAATCAGCTTGGGGTCGGACGCGGTGACGCCGGTCGGGCATTTGCCGCTGCCGCACTTCATCGCCTGGATGCAGCCCAGGCTGAACATGAAGCCGCGCGCCGAGACCACGAAATCCGCACCCATGCACAACGCCCAGGCGACTTTGTCGGGTGTCACCATCTTGCCGGCCGCGAACAGGCGGATGCGGTCCTGCAGCCCGTGGCGGGCGCGCGCCGCGGCGACGATCGGCAGCGCCTGAGTGATCGGTGTGCCCATGTGGTCGGCCAGGGCGGCCGGTGCGGCGCCGGTGCCGCCTTCGCCGCCATCGACGTGGATGTAGTCGGGGCAGTGCGCGGGATTGGCGGTGCAGTCAGCGAACCAATCATCGAGAAAGTGCTGGTCGCCGACCACCATCTTCACCCCGACCGGCTTGCCGGTGATCTTTCGCACACGATCCACGAACTCCCCCAGCTCCTGCACGTTGCCGATGTCGAGGTGCCGGTTGGGGCTGATGCTGTCCTGGTCCTCGGGAATGCCGCGGATGGCGGCGATCTCCGCGGTCACCTTGGCCGCCGGCAGGATGCCGCCCTTGCCGGGCTTGGCGCCCTGGGCGAGCTTGACCTCGAACATCCTTATTTGCTCGTGGGCGGCGATGGCGCGCAGCTTCTCCTCCGACAGCTTGCCAAATTCGTCACGCACGCCGTATTTGGCGGTGCCGATCTGCATGACGATGTCGGCGCCGCCGGCCAGGTGTAACGGCGCGAGGCCGCCTTCGCCGGTGCTCATCCAGATCCCGGCCATCCTGGCGCCGCGCGACAGGGCGTCCACGGCCGCCGGGCTGAGCGCGCCATAGCTCATGCCGCTGATGTTGAAAAAGCTGGTTCCGACATACGGCTTTTCGCACGCGCCGGGACCTTCGGCGATGCCGATACGCTTGCCGGGATAGGGCCGTTTCTCATCGTCCAGCACCGGGAAGGCGGCATTGCGGAAAATGAAAGTCGGAATGTTTTCCGAGCCGAAGCTGACGAGGTTGGAAACGCCCTTGGCCGACCGGTAGATCCAGGAGCGGTCGAGCCGGTTGAACGGCCGTTCGCTCCAGTCCGGAAGATACTGGTACTGCCGCATGTACTCGCCCCAGGTTTCGGCGAAGTAGCGGAAGTGGCCGACGACCGGGAAATTCCGAAGGATCGTGTGAGTGGTCTGGCGGATGTCGTGCAGATAGAGCGCAAAGATGCCGGCCGCAATCGAAGCGGTGAGAAGCAGCACGACGATGACGAAGTACATTAAACCCCCAGCGCGAAACCTCCCAGCGCGCGAGTCTACAAAACTCCGAGCGCCAGGAAAATTAAGTTGCCAAGTTAAATTAACATAATGGGTTTCAAGGTATAATTCCCCGGGTTGGGTTCGGGGCGACGCCCCAAGCTAGCTTTCTGCTGTCAGACGCCGGGTCGCAGCCTCCTCCGCCGAGGCAACCCCGCCATGGGCCGCCGACCAGGCCACCGGATTGTCGAGGAATTTCCGCACCTCGGCCAGGTCGCTGTCGGAAAAATAAGGCCGGTCGCGGCAGGCCTCGAGCACGTCCCACCAGGTGCAGAGATGGTGCAGCTGGATATCCATCGCGGCCAGGGTTTCGAAGCTGCCGGGAAAGACGCCATAGAAAAAGACAACGAAGGTGTGGTTCACAAGGGCGCCGGCGTCACGCAGCGACTGCGCGAACTTGATCTTCGAGCCGCCATCGGTGGTCAGGTCCTCGACCAGGATGGTGCGCTTGCCCTCGGGCACATCGCCCTCGATCAGCGCGTTGCGGCCGAAGCCTTTTGGCTTCTTGCGCACGTAGGCCATCGGCAGCGCCATGCGGTCGGCGATCCAGGCGGCGAACGGGATGCCGGCGGTCTCGCCGCCGACCACCGCCTCGATTGACTCGTAGCCGATATGGCGCTGGATCTTTTCGACGCTGAGGTCGCAGATCTTCTGCCTTGCTTGCGGAAAGTAGATGATCCGACGGCAGTCGATATAGACTGGCGACTTCCATCCGGCGGTGAAGGTGTAGGGTTCGGCCGGGCGGAAGTTGACCGCCTTGATCTCAAGCAGGATGCGCGCCGTGGTCAGCGCCGCATCGCGGTCCCATTCGGTCATGTGGGCGGTGGTCGGCTGCCTGGCCATCGGCTGTTTCCTCGCTCGATCTTCCGTATTCCGTAGCCGCCTTGCGCACTTGCGTCCACCGTTGCGCGGCGGCAGTTTGGCATGAACGAGGAGGCTTCCATGGGTAAGACCTATCGCATCGCCGTCATCCCCGGCGACGGCATCGGCCGCGAAACCGTGCCGGAGTCGCTTCGCGTGATGGACGCCGCGTCGAAAAGATTCGGTTTCGAGGTGAAGCTCGACCACTACGACTGGTCTTGCGAGACCTACAAGGCGACCGGCGCCATGATGCCGGGCGACGGCATGGACCGGCTGGCGGAAGCCGACAGCATCTTGCTGGGCGCGGTCGGGTTTCCTGGCGTGCCGGACCATATCTCGCTGTGGGGTCTGTTGATCCCGATCCGCCGCGGCTTCGACCAGTATGTTAACCTGCGCCCGTGCAAGCTGATGCCGGGCGTGCGCACGCCTTTGGCTGGCCGCACCGAGGCCGACATCGATTTCTACGTGGTGCGGGAGAATACCGAGGGCGAGTACAGCAGCGTCGGCGGTGTCATGTTCCCGGGCACCGACCGCGAGTTCGTCACCCAGCAATCGGTGTTCACCCGGGTGGGAGTCGACCGCATCCTGAAATACGCCTTCGAACTTGCCATGACGCGCCCGAAACGCCATCTGACCTCGGCCACGAAATCCAACGGCATCATCCACACCATGCCGTACTGGGACGAAAGGTTTGCTGCGATGTCAGTCGATTACCCGGATATCCGCACCGACCAGTATCATGTCGACATACTATGCGCCCACTTCGTGCAGCATCCGGATTGGTTTGACGTGGTGGTCGGTTCCAACCTATTCGGCGACATCCTGTCTGACCTCGGACCCGCGGTGGCGGGATCGATCGGGATCGCGGCCTCGGCCAACATCAACCCCGAGGGCATCTTCCCGTCGATGTTCGAGCCGGTGCACGGTTCGGCGCCCGACATCGCCGGCCGCCACATCTGCAACCCGATCGGCCAGGTCTGGTCGGCGGCGATGATGCTTGACCACCTTGGCGAGCGGGAGGCGGGGGCGGCGATCGTGGCCGCGATCGAGACGCTGCTGCGTGACGGCGGGCCGCGCACCCGTGACATGGGCGGGCAGGCGGGCACCGAGGAGGTCGGCCGCGCGCTGGCCGAGATCGTCGCAAGCTAGTAGGGATCCCGGCCAAAGGTTTGGGTTGCGATCAGAGGCGGCCGACATTACTCTTATCTAGTATTGCGAACGAGTCGCAACGGAGGCCCGGTTATCATGGATCGAGAGTTCAGCAAGATCGCGAGGCGCTGTGAGCGTGCCGTGATCACCGCCTATTCCGACCTGCGTGGTTTCGGCACCGACGACCTGTCGGCCTACACCGCCTGCACCACCCTGTACCGCATTCACCATCCGGAAGCGTCGTTGAATGAGGCCCGCCGTCTGGTTGCCGAATGGATCGACCACCACGTCACCCGCGGCGATACCGGACCGGCACCCGGCTGCGAGTGCGACCTTCTGGATTAGCGGCCCTCACCGCTGAGCCGGGACAGCGATGGTCGAGCGGATCGGGCACCGTGGCGCCCGCGGCCTGTTTCCCGAAAATACGATCGCAGGGTTTCGCCTGGCCGCACCGCTGGTCGATCGGATCGAGCTCGATATCGGCCTGACCGCGGATGACGTCGTGGTGGTCAGTCACGACCCGGCGCCGAACCCGAATTTTTCGCGCGATCCGGACGGCGCCTGGCTTACCGGCAAGTCGCCGTTACTGCGTCAACTGACGGCAATCCAACTCGCGCGCCTCGACGTCGGCCGCATCCGGCCCGGCAGCCCTTATGCGGCGCTGTTTCCAGATCAGAGTCCGATCGACGGCGCCCGCGTGCCAACTTTGGCCGACGTTCTCGCAGCCCTTCCAACGATGCCGTTCACGCTGGAACTCAAGACCTTCCCCGAACAGCCCGACCGGACCGCATCGCCGGCGCACATGGCCGAACGGGTGCTGGCCGAGATCCAGTCCGCCAACGCATCGGCCCGCATCACTGTGCAGTCTTTCGACTGGCGGGGACCACGGCACCTTCGGTCCCGGCCGCGACCGGATTACCGCCTCTCCTGGGCCTGGTTGACCTCGCCGGCGACCATCGCTGCGGCCGCACTTTGGTGGGACGGCCCAACACCGATGGATTTCGGCGGCTCAGTGGCGCGCGCAGTCGCAGCGGTTGGCGGCGCCGGCGACACATGGTCGCCGTGGTTTGAGGACCTGACGCCGGACCAGATCGCCGAGGCGCACGGATTGAACCTGCGCGTCGTGCCATGGACGGTGAACCGGCGCCAGGACATCGACCGCCTCATTGGGTGGGGCGTGGACGGCATCATCACCGACCGTCCCGACCGGTTCCCGGTCAATCCGAACCGGAGCTCTGAGCCAGAAAGTTCCCCCGCACCGCGGCCCGGCTGATCAACGCCTGCAGCGCGGGGTCCTTGTCGCCCTCCTGCGCGGTGAGCGACTCCATCGGCACGAAATACTCGTGGGCATGCGGGACCT
>JAYTTA010000195.1:0-2011 GCA_043745345.1 Acetobacteraceae bacterium
AATTTACCGGCCTCAAGCTTTTTGGCAAAGCGTTTGTAGTGGGAGAAATTGAAGTTGGCATCGGGAAACGCACCCGGATAGCGCCACGCCCCGGTGTGCAGGCTGACCGGGCGGAGGAAGGCGCCGAGGCGCAGTTGGCGATGGGGGGACATGGGTTACTCCTTTGCCATCGCCCACAACTGGGTACGGGGGCCAGGCGTTTCACCCTAAGACCCATGTCGCCAGTCCGCCCTAACGAATGCGCTCTAGGGCGCTCCCCTGGCGGGGTGTAGGAAAGGAGCCCCGCTGCTTACTCCTTATACCGCCAAACCGGGCCATCCGCGCCGTCCAAGGTCCATTGCGGCAAGGAAAGCCCGGGCGACACGTCGCTGAACGCCATGCGCATGCGGCTGCCGATGCCGACCTTGGCCACAAGCTCGGCGGGGGCCAGCTTGCCGTCCGGCGTCACCAGGTTGCCGGCGACGCGCAGCGCCTCGTGCTCGCTGGGTTTGCCCTTCTGGGTATCAAGATCGACCAGCAGGATCATGTAGGGCACGTGCGCCTTGAAGGCGGGTTGGATGGCGTGGTGGACCTCGCCGTAGGAATGGACGGTGCCGGCGCCCTCGATCGGTACCCACCGGGATTGCGCGTTCATGCACCACGGGCAGGCGGTGGTTGGCGGGTAGCGCACCAGCTTGCATCCGATGCATTCCTGAAGGTGAAATCTGTGGTCGGCGCAGTAGCCGAAATAGGCCAGGTTCTCGATATCGAGGTCATCGACTGTCAGGTCCATGCCAAGATAGTTGCCTTGCAGTGCCATCGCCCTAACCCCTCCGCATGACCATGGCCGAGCCGGTGCCCGGCATCGCCCAGCCGAGATTGGCCGTCAGCTCGGCGTCCTTGACCTGCCGGCAGCCGCCGAGGCTGTAATCATAGCTATGTTGCCGGTGGCCGTCCGGACCGATCGGGCAGTTGTCATCGACGTCGTGGCGCAGCTGGCGGACGTTCTCGATCACCATGGCGATGCCGTGGGTGTAGCCCTCGCACAGATGGCCGCCGCTGGTGTTGTTTGGCCGCTTGCCGCCCAGCTTCATGGTGCCGTCAGAGACGTAGTTGCCGCCCTCGCCCTTCTCGCAGAAGCCATAATCCTCAAGCTGGAGCATCGTCGTGAAGGTAAAGGCGTCATACGATCCGGTGACGTCGATGTCTTCCGGTTTGACCCCGGCGTTGGGCCACAGGATGTCTTTGCCGTAGTAGCCGGCGACGGTGGAGATCGGGCCGTGCTGGTAGTGCATGTCGATGCGCGGCTTGCAGACGCGGCCAACCACCGAGCGGATCAGCGCCGGCGTGTGCTTGCAGTCTCGGGCCCGGTCCGCGGAGGTCACGATGATGGCGCAGGCGTTGTCGGTCTCGACGCAGCAGTCGAGCAAATGCAGCGGCTTGCAGATCATCCGGCTGGACAGCACGTCGTCCACCGTTACCGGCTTGCGATATAGCGCCTTGGGGTTGTTGGCCGCGTGCTGGCTGTGGATCACCTTGACCATCGCGACCTGCTCGGCGGTGGTGCCGTAATCGTGCATGTGGCGCATGAAGGACGGCGCGAACATCTGCCCGGCCGACTGCCAGCCATACGCACGGTTGTGCAGCGCGTCGCCGCTGACCGGCACCGCCGAGCGTGCGCCGGTGCCACCGATGCGGACCTGCGAGAAGCCGTTCATCGATCGGAAGATGACGACGGTCTTGCACATGCCGGCGGCGATGACGCCGATGGCGATGCCGACCAGCGCCTCGGTGCTCGACCCGCCGCCGTAGACGTCCATGTAGAAATTGAGCCGGATGCCGAGATCTCCCGCGATCATCGGCGAGAAAGTGGAGTCGTTGAACGAGTAGGACAGCATGCCGTCGACGTCGCTCGCCTCCAGCCCGGCATCCTCGATCGCGGCGCGCACCGCCTGGGTGCCCATGGCGCGGGTGGTGCGGCCGGAACCGTTTCCGCGCATGAAGGCGGTCTCGCCGACGCCGACGATGGCGT
>JAYTTA010000196.1:0-7314 GCA_043745345.1 Acetobacteraceae bacterium
ACCTACAAGCAGTCAGGCCGTAACTTCAATCCGATCGTGGCGATGGCGGCCAAATTGACGATCGCCCAGACTGAGCATGTTTGCCAGATTGGCGATATCGATCCCGAACAGGTTCACACCCCGGGCATCTTCGTTCACCGCGTGGTTCACGCGCCGTATGGCGGCGACCCGCGCACCGAGGAAGCCCGGCTTGAAGAGAGGAGTGCCAGACGATGAACGCTGTGCCGAAAAGCCCGATAACACCCGGCGTGTCCGAGGATTTCAGCCAAACCGACGACGATGCGTTTCGAACGACCGTGCGCGGCTGGATCGCTGCGAACTACCCGGCCGAAATCCGCAATCCGCCCAGCCGGCTGCACTTTTCAGAAAACAAGGTTTGGTACTACAAGATGGCGGAAAAAGGCTGGCTGTGCCCGGCCTGGCCGCGCGAGTACGGCGGCATGGGCCTGAACGCCAGCCAGCAGCTGATCATGATCGAGGAGCGGGAGCGCCACGGCTGCGCGCGCGTTAACGATATGGGCATCAGCATGATTGGTCCCCTGCTGACACGCTACGGCACCGACGAGCAACGGGCAGAATTCCTGCCGAAAATCCTGACCGGCGAGCACATCTGGTGCCAGGGCTATTCGGAGCCGAATGCCGGCTCAGACCTCGCCGCGCTGCGCACCGAGGCTTTGCCCGATGGCGACGACTACGTGGTCAACGGCCAGAAGATCTGGACGTCGCTGGCGATGGACGCCAACTGGATGTTCTGCCTGGTGCGGACCAGCAAGGAGGGCAAGAAGCAGGACGGTATCAGCTTCCTGCTTATCCCGATGGACACGCCCGGGATCACCATCCGGCCGATCCGGAACCTCGATATGGCCGACGAGTTCTGCGAGACGTTTTTCGACGACGTGCGGGTGCCGCAGAAGAATCTTGTAGGCCAGGTCAACAAGGGCTGGACGATGGCCAAGAACCTGCTCGGGTTTGAGCGCATATCGATCGGCTCGCCGCGGCAATCCTCGGCCGGACTGTCGCGCTTACGGCTGCTGGCCGAGAAGATTGGCGTCTGGGAGGAGCCCGAGTTCCGCGAGCGCTACAACCAGTTGCGCCTGCAACTGGCCGACCACAAGGCGCTGTACGAGACCTTTGTCGACCGGGTGCGCGCCGGCGAGCGTCCGGGCCCGGACATCTCCATGCTGAAGGTCAACCAGACCGAGCTGTATCAGCGTATCACCGAAGCGATGTTGGAAATTTCGGGCGAGCACGCCGGCAACTTCGGACCGTTGGAGGGCAATCGGGAGCTGAACCCAACCGGATTGTTCATCCAGTCACGGCCGGCGACGATCTATGGCGGCTCAAGCGAGATCCAGCGCAACGTTCTGGCCAAGAACGTGCTGGAGATGCCCAGTGTCTAATCGCTTGGCGGGCAGGCGCGTGCTGATTACCGGCGGCGCGTCGGGCATCGGTGCCGCCACTGCCCGGCTTTGCGCGGCCGAGGGTGCGCGGGTCGCGGTGCTCGACCGCCAGCAGGTAGCGGCTCAGGCCGTTGCCGACGAGATCGGCGGGCTGGCGCTGGGCGTTGACATTACCGACTGGGACCAAGCGCAGCAGGCGGTCGCCCGTGCGGCGAGCGAATTTGGCGGCCTGGACGGGCTGGTCAACGCGGCCGGGATCTTCGGCGGCGGCACGATGCTGGAGACCGATCTGGCGACGTTTCGAACTGTGCTGGAGGTCAACCTGCTCGGCCTGTTCGCCGTATGCAAGGCGTCGGCGCCCTACCTGCTGAAAGAGGCACGCGCCAGCATCGTCAACATCGCATCGGGCGTCGCCATCCTGCCGTTCGCCGGGCAGTCGGCCTACGCCGCCTCGAAAGGCGGGGTGATGACGCTGACAAAAGTGCTGGCGCAGGAATTGGCGCCGACGGTGCGGGTCAACTCGGTCTGTCCCGGCGCCGTCGATACGCCGATGACGGCGCCGATGTACTCCAGCAACTCGGTCAAGGACCAGATCGCCAGCCGGTACGCGCTGCGCCGCACCGGCCAGCCAAACGAGCTAGCCGAGGCGATCCTGTTTCTGACCTCGGACGCCGCCTCGTTCATTACCGGCATCGCGCTGCCGGTAGACGGTGGACGGACGTTCCACTGATGCCAGCAGCCTAACCTTAACTTCTATTCCCCCGATAGATCGCGGCGCCGGCGATCCAGCTCGTCGCTGTAGCGCCGCAGCGCGTACTGTTCGGTCAGCAACCCCAGCACCTTGCGGGTTTCGGGCGCATCGACCACCACCAGCGCGTCGCTTTCCGATGCCTCCAATGCGGCGATCGCGTCCTTGACGCTCATGCGTGGGACCAGCATGGCGTTGGGGTTGTGCAGCACGTCGGACACGCGGCGCACGTTCTCGGTGTCGACATGGGCCTCGGCGACCTGGACGATGCCGGCGTAGCGGTCTGCCTCGTCGATCGCGATAACGCGCTGGGTGGCGCCGAGCGGAAAGTCGCGGCGAAAGGCGGCCAGCGGCATGTCGGCGCGCACGGTGCGGATCTCGCGCCGCATCATCCGACCCACGGTCAGGTTGCGCATCCAACCGATATCGACGGCGCTGCGGATGACCTCTCCACGCAGGTGAAAACGCCAGGTGGCGAACGAGTAGCCGAAGGTGCGCCGCACGGTGATCGCTGCGACCACGCAGGAGGCCAACACGGCGACCGTCAGCGGCAGGCTGCCGGTGGTCTCCAGCGCCAGAAAGCCCATCGTCAAGGGTCCGCCGACGATCGCCACCGCCATGCAGCTCATGCCGATCAGCGCACCGACGATAGGCGGGATGGCGTGGGCCGTGGTGACGATGGCGAGCACGCCGGTGAACAGCTTGCCCAGCATGGCGCCCAGGAACAGCGAGGCGAAGAACAACCCGCCACGAAAGCCCGAGCCGATCGAGACTGCCGAGGCGACTGATTTCAATACAAATAGAAGGGCTATATGTGACAGGCTATAGGGCGCGTCGATCCCCACCGCCAATGCCGCGTGACCCGACGACAGCACCTGCGGCGTAATCAGCGCCAGGCCGCCGACCGCCAGGCCGCCGATCGCCGGGCGCAGCCAGGCCGGCACGCCGGAGCGGCGGAACATCTGCTCGGTCAGGGTCACGCCGCGCATGATGGCGATACCGACCAGCGCGCAAAGCATGCCCAAGGTCAGGATCGGGATGTAGTCGACGCCATCGATGCGCGACGGCACCTGCATCGTCAGCGTGCCGTAATCACCTGGCAGCGCCAGCATCTGGACCACGGCGGCGCCGATGATGGCGGCGACCGCGACCGGCGCCAGCGTCACCAGCGAATAGGTGCCGATGACCAGCTCGAAGGCGTAAAACGCGCCGGTCAGTGGGGCGTTGAAGGCGCCGGCGATGGCGGCGGCCGAGCCGCAGCCGACCAGCAGCCGTAGGTCGTTGCGGCGAACGCGGAACATGCGTCCGAGACGCGAGGCGATCGCCGATCCGATCTGGGTGTAGCCGGCCTCCAGGCCGACCGAGGCGCCGACGCCGTTTGACATTATGGTCTGCGCGACCACCACCAGGCTGTCGTTCAGCGACATGCGGCCGCCATACAGCGCGTTGGCCTCGACCGGATCGACCGCCCGGCGCGGCCAGATGCGGGCAACCACGAGTCCGAGCAACCCGACGGCGAAACCGCCCAGCACCGGCACGGCAAGCGAGCGGACGGGATCGATCTCGACCATACCGGACAGCCGCTGGCCCGATTGCAACCGGAAGAACAGCTGGTGCATCAGCTGCGTCGCGAAGGTCATCACCGAGACCAGGATGCCGGCGCCGAAGCCGACGAAGGCCGCCAGCACGACCAGCCAGATCTCGTCGGCGCGAACCAGTGCCCGCAAGGTCTGCGGCGCGTGCAGCACCATGTCGCCGAACGGACGGTGATGGCGTCCCCAGCCGTTGCCGCCCAAGCCCTTGCCATCGGGGCGCGGCCGCATGATCGTCGAACGCCAGGCGCGCCAGGCGATCGACTTCAGGGTCCTGCGCCGGCGTACGGGCTCGGTTGCCTTACTCGGCGTCTCGTCGATCAGGATCGGCGTTTCGCTCTCGGTCTCCTGGATGTTGGGCGCAATTGAGCCGCTGGCAGAGGGCTGATCTGCATCCGGAACAAAGGTTTCGCCGGGCGGAGGCGACATGAACAACGACCAGATCGCGCCGGCGGACAGGCCCGGACCAAAGGCCCGGCGGATCGGGCCGACCGCCGACAATGGCCCGCGACATCCTGCCCGCCTTCATGCAACCAAGCGTCCGTCCGATCAACCGCGCATTGGCATCCGGCGCGTTAAAATCCGGTCAGCAAGCCGTTACCCAGCAATGCCGCGATCGGCAAGCGTAGCTGCAAGGTCGTCCTCGATGAACGCCCGCACCAGTTCGGCCAACGGCTCGTGCGACGCGAAGCCGAGTTTTCCGGCCCGCAACGGTAAAAACCCGGATGGCCAGCCGCTGACGATGGCGGCGATCGCGGGATCCGATACCCGGGTCACACGCGCGCTGGCGCCAGGACGCACCGTATCGAGGGCCGTCAGCATATCCGCGACCGTGACCGAAAGGCCGGGCGGGGTGATGCCGCGATCGAGGCCGAGTGGCGTGGCATCCATCGCACCTGCATGCAGCAGCCAATCGGCGGCTCGGCGCGGCGAGCAGATCCAAACCTCAAAATCGTCGGGCACCGGCAGGTTGGTGGCAAGACCCAGCAGCGGCTCGCGCAATATCGCGGAGAAAAATCCGCTGGCCGCCTGATTGGGCCGGCCGGGACGGATGACGACGGTCGGCAGCCGCAACGACACCGCATCCAGGAACCCGCGCCGCGTGGCGTCGGCGAGCAGAAGCTCGGCCACGGCCTTCTGGGTGCCGTAGCTGTTGGCCGGCAGCTGACGCGCATCGTCGGCCAGCCGCGCGCCCTGGCCGCCGGAAAAGCTGGCGACCGAGCTGGTAAACACCACTCGCGGAGGCTTCGCCAACTGTCGGCACCGGTCGATCACCGCGTCGGTGCCACCGAGGTTGACCCGGCGGCCCAGCTCGAAATCCGCTTCGGCCTGGGCGCTGACGACGGCGGCAAGATGAAACACGACGTCGGTGTCGTCGGAAATCGCCGCCGCCGGCAGCTCAACCACATCGCCGCCGACATAGGTGATCGAAAACGAAGCATCCCCGATCGGCCGCGGCGGCGCCACGTCGAAGAGAACGAGCCCGGTAACCGGTACATCGCCAAGTCTGCCCTCGCGTGCGAGCCGGTGCGCGATGCGCCGCCCAAGGAAGCCGTCACCGCCCAGGATGGTGATTTTCATTCCTTTTCCTAGGCGCGCGCAGCGCAACAAGGCAAGGCCAAGGGCTTTGCCCCTGGACCTCGTTCAGGGCGAGCCCTTAGAACTTATCCCTAAGCTAGGCGGGTCCGGGGACGCTGCCCCGTCGGGTCTGGGCAGTGCCCAGCCCTGCTTTCTGAGCAGGATACAATGACCTTTCTGTCCTTTCGCATCGTGCCAAACCTAAACGCCGGCACCCCTGGCATCGTGGTCCTGACCGCCGCCGGGTTCCGGCGAGCCAGGGCGGAGATCACGTCGTGGCCGGATTACGAGGCGACGCCGCTGCACGGCCTGGCAACGATCGCCGCGACTGCCGGGGTTGGCTGCCTGCGCCTGAAGGACGAGTCCGGACGGTTCGGCCTCGGCAGCTTCAAGCCGCTGGGCGCGGCCTATGCCGTTCGTGTCCGGCTGGCGGGACTTTCGGCCTGCGATGTGACGCTGACCTGCGCGACCGACGGCAACCACGGCCGCGCGGTTGCCTGGGCGGCACGGCGGTTCGGCTGCGCGGCGGTGATCTTCGTGCATGCGGGCGTGAGCCAGGCGCGGGCCGACGCCATCGCCGCCTATGGCGCAACGATCCGCCGCGTGCCGGGCAATTACGACGATGCCGTTCGGCAGACCAACACGACAGCAGCGGCCGAGGGTTGGCTTACGATCTCCGACACCTCCTGGCCGGGCTACACGGAAATCCCGCGCGACATCATGCAGGGCTACCGGCTGATGGCGGACGAGGCGCTGGGTCAGTGGCAGGGTGCGCCGCCAACGCACGTCTTCGTCCAGGGCGGCGTCGGCGGCATGGCGGCGGCCGTTTCCGTGCAACTGCGTGCCGCCGGGCTGTCACCGGCCAAGCTGATCGTGGTTGAGCCGGAGCGCGCGGCGTGCCTGCTGGCGAGCGCGGAGCAGGGCGCACCGGCCACCGTCGCGGGTGATCTGGACACCATCATGGCCGGCCTGGCCTGCGGCGAGCCGAGCCTGCTCGCCTGGCAGGAGCTTTCGCGTGCAGCGGCCGCCTTCATGGCGATTCCGGACAAGGCAGCAAAAGACTCCATGCGGCTTCTGTTCCGCCACGGAATTGTCATCGGCGAGTCCGGCGTGGCGGGGCTCGCCGGCTTTCTGCTGGCTGCCTCCAACCCTGTTTCCCGCGAAATGCTGGGGCTGGACGGCGATAGCCGGATTCTGGTGTTCGGCACCGAGGGCGCGACAGACCCAGCCCTGTTCGCCGCCATCGTTGAGGAGGGTTCGATAGTCGTGTAACAAATGATCCCGGCTTGGGGATCGACGGGAGTTTGTTGAAACATCTTAATTGATTTCTGGTAACTATACCGCGTGTGCAGAGGGGATGCGCGACACAGGTTCGTCCAGGCATCTCCGGTATCATCATTCATAGGGTGAGCCATGCGTCAAAGAATAAGGTTGCCCCGCCCAGCGGTCCTTACCGCGGCGGCTTTGCTGCTCGGGTTTTTGGTCTACCCCTATCTTTTTCTGTATCAGCTCGGCACTGCTCTCGGCCAGGGCAACACCCGGATGCTGGCACGGCTGATCGACTGGGACGCGGTGCGCGACGGCATCAAGGAGGACATCTGCGACGCGGTGACCGAGACCCCCATAGCGATGGTCGCCGCCAACAACACACTGCCGCCGTTCGGCTTCTCGTTCGTGCGCGAGATCACCGGCAACGCGATCGATGCGAATATAAGCCCGGCTGCCCTGGCCGCAGCGACCAGGGCAGCCGGCGCGGCGTTTGGCACCGGGCAGGAGGTTCTGGGTCTGCGCTACGCCTTCTTCGACGGACCGCGCAGTTTCACCGTGGTCTATCATGCAGCCGAGCAGGGCCCGAATGAGCCCGACCTGCGGCTGCAGCTGGAGTTTCGTCACCTTACCTGGAGGGTGACGCGGGCCTGGCTATCGCCGAACCTGCTGATGGCTGCGAACTCCCACAGCTGAGCGTCCACTTCGCCCCGGGTTGACGCCCTGCATC
>JAYTTA010000197.1:0-2007 GCA_043745345.1 Acetobacteraceae bacterium
GGTCGGGCGGCATCGGCGGCCGCGGCGGTGGCCTGTGGTCATGCGGCGGTGTCCCCTGGAACGACACTTTCATCTAGTCCGTTTTGGGGTCGGTATGGAAGGGGCTTGGCGCCGGACGCATCCGCGAAGGCGCTGTCGGATAGCGCCGCGATGGCCTAGCTTATACCGGCGGGCTATTCGGCGGCCGGCGGGTAAATAGACAAGGTGGCAACGATGGCGGACATTACGTTGGCCGAGTGCAACGGCAATATATGGCTGGTCGGCGGCGAGCAGCACGTGCACGACCTGCTGCGCGACATCCTGCCCCCCGACATCAGCGTGGAACTGATATCGTGCGACGATCGCGACCAGGTGCGCCGGCTATGGGTGCAGAACTGCGGCGAGCCGAGTTCGCCCTCCGACCCGATGATGATCCATCCGGCCATCGCCGAGCGCGTCCGGCGGGCGACGCCGGGGCGCACGGTCTACTTCACGCAGTGGTCGGCGATGATCGATGCGGACGCGCTGGCCGTGCTGCGCGCTGCCGCGACCTGGATGATTGCCACGCCTACCTTGCACGCGCAGCTGGTAGACTATGTCGATGGCGAAAGCCTGCCGGGCTTGGCGGAGCTGTCGGCGTTGCGCCTGGCGCTGATCGAGGCGCGGCTGGTGGAATTCGGCGTTGATCGCACTCGTCTTAGCCGGCAGAGCCGCAAGCCCGCCGGCGTCCACGAAGACAATCAGCGCGTCGAGATTGAAATCACCGAGAGCGAGGACGTGGCGGCAGGTTGACGTTGGTTTCAGGCGTCAGGGAATAACATCGGTCCGATCGCCAACGGCCGCTACAGGGAAGCCAGCAGCGCATCCAGATCGAGCTCGGTCGCGCCCTCCGCCGCCGGCGGCGGCGCGCTCAGGCTCGCGAGCAGCGCGTCCAGGTCGTCCGCCGGCGCTTCTTCCGCTGCGGCCGTTTCCTGCTCTGCTTCCGGCAACTCAGGTTCGTCTTCAGGCATCGGCGTGATCGGCGCCACAGCCGCCGGTATGGGCACGGGAGCGGTAGGCGGCGGTGAGTTGGAAAGCGGAGCATCGGAAAGCGGGGCCGGCGCCCAGAACCCGGCCAACGCGGCGCCGCCAACGGAGCTCATCCGACCCAGACGCACCTCCGGCCGGCCGCGCAGCGTGACCAGCGGCATGGCGTGGTAGCTCGCGGCCTGGTTCGCCTGGCGCTCGGAATACAGCCGCTCGGTGCAGGGCAGCGCCACCTGGTCGCCGTTCTCGGCGTGGTAGACATAGTTCGGCATGTCGCCCACGGCCGCGCCGGTACCGGGCTGCATCTTGGCGCCGCCCTTGCTCCAGGCCTGCGCCAGCACCAACCCGGCAATGACCGCGGGATGACCCCACAACATGCCGGACAACCCGTCCTGGCGGGTGAACTCCTCGAAGCCGAACGCGTCGATCGGGTCGCTGGCCTTGCCGTACGGCATACGCAGCAGAAAGCGTGGCGTCACGAGTCCCAGATAGGCGCTGGCCGGCAGCGCCCACAGCGCCGGCCAGGCCTGGCGGTTGAGCAGATGCTGGTCCTCGAATTTCATCTGCAGCGCGTCCGGCTCGATGCCGGTCAGGAACGGCGCGCCGGCGGCCGCGGCGACCTTTGCGACGCGGCCGAGAAGATCGGCATGGGGTGGCGACAGCTCGAACCCATACAGCCCGATCACCGCCGATAACGGACCCTGGTCGGCGTCGAGCGCCGGCTGCTCGACCATCAGGCCGTACAGACCGGTATCCTCCAGCGCATCGGTAGCGGCAAGGTCGGCCGCCAGCTCCTCCGCCGTGACATCGTATAATACGACCTGCAGCCGCGCACCGGTCTCCAGCCGGCGGACCAGCAGCTCCACGGCGCGCCACACCGCCTCGGCGGCCTGAAAGTCCGGGTGGTGCAGCACGCGGCGCATAGCGGCCGACAGGGCTTGGTCCACGCGGGCAACCAAGGCGGGCTGCTGCGCATCGCGGGCGGGTTCAATGTAGGGGCCA
>JAYTTA010000198.1:0-2001 GCA_043745345.1 Acetobacteraceae bacterium
CGGCCGGCGTTTCTCGATGAAGGCCGAAAACGCCTCCTTGGCTTCCGGGGTCGTAAACCGTCGCCCGAGCACGTCAAGCTCCTCGTGCATCCGGTCGGCCAGGTCAGGCTTGCCGTGCTGGATCAGCGCCTTGGTCTGGCGCACGGCTTCCGGCGGCAAGGCTGCCAGCCGACGTGCCAGGGACCACGCGGTATCGTGCAGCGCAGACGCGTCGACGACCTGGTTGATCAGGCCCCAGGCCAGCGCGGTTTCGGCGTCGATCGCCTCGCCGAGCAGCAGCATGGCGTTGGCACGGCGCATGCCGATCGCCTGGGGCACCAGCATCGAGCTGCCAGCCTCGGGCACCAGGCCCAGGCTGGTGAACGGCATCCGGAAGCTGGCGCCGGCGGCGGCGACGATCAGGTCGCAATGCAGCAACATGGTGGTGCCGACGCCGATTGCGGCACCGTTAACCGCGCCGATCATCGGCTTGGTCATGCGCGAGAGCGCCGGCAGGAACCGCTCGCCGGCCCCCTCGCCACCGCCGTTGGCGCGGGCCAGGAAATCCTTGACGTCGTTGCCGGAGGTGAACGTGTCGCCGGTGCCGGTCAGGATGATCACGCGCACCGTGGGGTCGTCGTTGGAAGCTTCGAACGCGGCGGTCATGCCGTGGTACATGTCACGGGTCAGCGCGTTCTTTTTCTCCGGCCGGTTGAGCTGGACTTCCAGCACGCCGTCGGCGCGGGTCAGGACCAGGTGATCGGACATTCTGTCTCCGGTGGCGCTAGAGGTTGCCGAGCTCCTGCCCGGCCAGCTTTTCCGCCAGCCTTGCCAACTCGGTGTGGTCGGCGCCCGGGCCGAGCATCGCCGCGGCAGCGACCGTCAGTTCCCGGCAGAGCGCGGAAAAAGGCGTTGCCGTCGCGGTATCGCGGCCGACCCCGAGCGCGATCGACAGGTCCTTAACCAGCAGGTCGAGCGAGAAGCCGCTGTCGAACTTCCGCGACAGCACGAACTGCTTGAACTTCTTCTGGGTCGAGTTGTTCATGCCTGTCGCCGCATTCAGCACGTCCACCATCACCGCGGGGTCGAGTCCGAAGCGCTGGCCGATCAGTAGCGCCTCGATCCCGATCAGGAAGCCCCCTGCGGAAACCAGATTGTTGAGCGCCTTCATCGCCTGGCCCGAGCCGATGCCGCCGGTTCGCAATACCGAACTTCCCATGCCAGACAGTACCGGCAACATCCGGTCGATCGTTTTCGACTCGCCGCCGACCATGATCGCGAGCTCGCCGGTTCTGGCGCGCGAAACCCCGCCGGACACGGGCGCGTCGATCATTTCGCCGCCGAGCGACGCGACCTTTTCGGCCAGACGCTGGGTGACCGCCGGCTCGCCGGAACTCATCTCGATAATCACCGTGCCGGGGCGCATCGCTGCCAGCACGCTGTCCTCGGCGTCGGCCAACACTGTCGAGACGATCCTGCTGGTCGGCAACATCGTGACGATCACGTCGCAGGCACCGGCTAGCTCGCGCAGACTGTCAGGGGCGAAGCCGCCAACCTGCTGAACGAAGTTGTCGGCGACCTCGCGCCGGTTGTCATGGACCTGCACCGTGAACCCGGCCTGAACCAGGCTGGCGGCCATCGGCCAGCCCATATTGCCGACGCCGATAAAGCCGATCGTCGGTGACGGCTCGCCTGCGGCCATACCCGTCGACATATCAGCTGGTGGCTTTCGCCGAGTCGGTCTCCTTGAACACCTCGGTGGCGATCTTGAACGCCTCCAGGCTGGCCGGGATGCCGCAATAGGCACCCGTCTGCAGCAATATCTCCTTAATCTCGTCGCGGGTGACGCCGTTGGTCAGCGCCGCCTTGAGATGCAGCCGCAACTCGGCGCCGCGGTTGAGCGCGACCAGCATGGCGATGTTGACGATACTGCGCGTCTTGCGTGGGAGCCCCGGCCGGGTCCAGATCAGGCCCCACGCGACCTCCGTGGTAAGCTGTTGGAATGACGCGTTGAAATCGTCG
>JAYTTA010000199.1:0-2000 GCA_043745345.1 Acetobacteraceae bacterium
GACGCGTCGGTCGCGGACGCCATCCGCGATCACTATGCACCGAAGGGCGTGGCCGACGCCGTGCCGGCCGCACCCGTTACGACCGCGGTCGCGCTGGCGGACAAGCTCGATCAGCTGGCCTCGTTCTTTGCGATCGGCGAGACGCCGACCGGATCGGGCGATCCGTACGCTCTACGCCGGGCCGCGCTTGGAATATTGCGCATCCTTCGGGAAGACCGAATTCGCCTTCGCCTGAAGCCTGTCATCAAAGACGCATTCGTTGGAGCTGACACCGCCAGGGAAAAGGATTTCGGGCAGGAAGTCTTCCTGTTCCTGATTGACCGGCTGCTCGTGCAGCTGCGTACCGAGGGAGCACGCCACGACGTGCTACGCGCGATCTTCGCCGCCGGCGAGAACGACGACATCCTCGATCTGCTGGCCCGAACCGATGCGGTGACAAACCTGCTGACATCCGCCGATGGCGCGAACCTGCTGGCCAGCCATCGCCGCGCCGCCAACATCCTCCGCATCGAGGAAAAGAAGGACGGCCCACACGATGCCGCCCCAAATCCATCGCTTTTCGCCGAACCCGAGGAAGCCGCCCTGGCGCTCGCACTCGATCAGGCGGCCCCCATCATCGACGCGCGATTGACCGCCGAGGACTACGCCGGCGCGATGTCGGCCATGGCGCAACTTCGGGCCCCGTTGGATGCTTTCTTCGAAAGGGTTACGGTGAATGCACCCGAGCCCGAATTACGCCGCAATCGCTTGCGTCTTCTCTCGCGCGTCCGCGTTACGATGGACCGTGTCGCTGATTTCTCGAAGATCGAGGGCTGAATCCACCATGTCCCAGCAAACACTTTCAAAACCCGCCACGCAATGGGTCTACAGCTTCGGCACCGGCCATAGCGAGGGCAGCGCCGAACTGCGAAATCTGCTCGGCGGCAAGGGGGCGAACCTGGCGGAAATGGCAAACATCGGCCTACCGGTGCCGCCCGGCTTCACCATCACGACCGAGGTCTGCACCGCGTTCTACGACAACGAGGAAAAATACCCGGAGGAACTGGCCGGTCAGGTCCGCGCCGCCTTGCGGCTGGTGGAGGAGGCGGTCGAGCTCGGCTTCGGCGATCCGAAGCGCCCGCTGCTGGTCTCGGTGCGCTCCGGCGCGCGCGTGTCCATGCCTGGGATGATGGACACCGTACTTAATCTCGGCCTCAACGACGAGACCGTAGCCGGGCTAGCCGCCGCGTCGAACGATCCGCGATTCGCATGGGACAGCTATCGCCGGTTCATTCAGATGTTCGGCTCGGTGGTGCTCGACGTCGATCACCACCGATTCGAGGAGATCATCGAGCAGATCAAGTTCGAGACCGGCGCGATCGAGGACACCACCCTGACCGCCGAGGACTGGCAGCGCGTGGTCGACGGCTACAAAGCGATGGTCGAGGAGGAAACTGGCAAACCGTTTCCGCAGGACCCCGGGGCCCAGCTTTGGGCGGCGATCGGCGCGGTGTTCGGCAGCTGGATGAATCCGCGCGCCAACACCTACCGCCGGCTGCACGACATCCCGGCCAACTGGGGCACCGCGGTCAATGTCCAGGCCATGGTATTCGGCAACATGGGCGCCGACTGCGCCACCGGCGTGTGCTTCACCCGCGACCCATCGACCGGCGAGAATATTTTTTACGGCGAATACCTCGTTAACGCGCAGGGCGAGGACGTCGTTGCCGGCATTCGCACGCCGCAGCCGATGGCCAGCCTGCGCGCCAAACCGGGCGAGCTGCCGATGGAGCAGGCGATGCCGGCGGCCTATGCCGAGCTGATGGCGGTGCGCGACAAGCTCGAACGCCACTACCTCGACATGCAGGATATCGAGTTCACGGTGCAGCAGAACAAGCTGTACATGCTGCAGACGCGCAACGGCAAACGCACCGCCGCGGCCAGCCTGCGCATCGCGGTGGACATGGCCAATGAGGGGCTGATCGATCGCACCGAAGCGATCAAGCGGGTCAATCCGTCGT
>JAYTTA010000200.1:0-7283 GCA_043745345.1 Acetobacteraceae bacterium
TGCAGCCCGGCCTGCAGCAGCACGCCGGGGATCACGCGCACGCCGTAATTGGCCTCGAACACGTAGCCGGACCGAGCGATGAAGCTGCGCGCGCCGGCCTTGGCCAGCAGCTGGTTGAGAAACTGCGCTTCCCTTTGCGAGAGCTGGATGTAGGAACCTAGCAGCTCGATGGTGTCGGCCGGCCTGGCGTCGAACGGGCCCGTCCACAGCAGCCCGCCGAGCGCCTGCATGGTGAACAACTCGGTCGCATCGAACGGGGCGGCGACGCCGCCGAACAGCGTGACGCCGCGCAGGCTGACATCGTCGTGGCGCCACACCATCTGATCGCCGAGCGCGTAGATGCCGCGGCGGCCGCCGGAATAGCCAAGCGGCGAACCGTTGAACTGGGCCCGTGAGCGTCCCCGCGTGTTGAGCAGCGGATCGGTATAGGGCGCCGAGTTGTACCATCCGCCGAGCTTGTAGTGGCGTGGATGGCGATCGGTCAGGAACGTCGTCTCGAAGCCGACTTCGACCGGTACCACGTAGCCGGACGAGCGTTCGATGCCCCAATCGAGGCCGCTGTTGCGGATGCGGGCCGGGTTTACCTCATAGGCTCCCGACTTGATGTAGGTGTCCGCCGTTGGACGCAGCCGCACCCGGCCGCCCCAGTTGACATAGGGAAATCCCGGGTACCCGGCGACGACCTGGGTCAGCTCGAACGGGCAGTCGGCGACATTCTGGAACCGGCAGCCATAGGTGCTGCGGGCGAACTCCCCCGTCGCGTTTGCGCGGCCGACAAGCAGGTTGATCCGGCCGTCGAGCAGCGCCTGCTCGTAGGTCAGCTCGGTCAGCTCGAACTGCTTGTTGGGGTAATAGAACGACTGCACCTTGGTGCGGCTGCCGATGTTGTCGGTCGACAATTCGCGGCCGTAAAGTTGCGCGAAGCCGGCATGCAGAATGCCGCCGCGCAGGCCGGCGATGCGATCGAGGTCGAGGTCGGCGCCGAACATGACGACGCCCGAGTTGTCGAGGCCTCGGCTCAGCCCACCGATGGGATTGGTGGCGGCGGCATCGACATAGCGCAGACGCGGCAAGATGCCGGCGGCCAGCAGCGCCTGGCCCAGATTGACCGCCGGCTGCAGGACGGTCTGAGCCAGCGGGCTGGTCTGCGCGTCGGTGAACGGCACCGGCGGGATGTATCCCTGCTCGCGCTGCGCCAGCACGGTTTTGGACAGGCAGAATGCGATCAGCAGCGCGAGGCCAGCCCGGCGCGCGATCCTCAAGGCCCCACGATCCTCACGGCAATGCCGCGAGGTAGTGCGCGATGGCCCCGATGTCGTCGTCGGCCAGGGCAGACGCGGCCTGAGTCATCGCGGCGACGCCGGTACTTGGGCGGTTGGCGGACCGGTAGTCGGCCAGCGCCTTGGCAAGATATGCTTCCTGCTGGTTGGCCAGTCGGGCGGCGGCCTGCTTGCCGGTGAATGCCTCCGTGTGGCAGGCGGCGCAGTGCTGGGCTTCAGCGGCGTTCTTTCCGGTTGCGCTCAGCGCCGGGTCGGCATCGGCTGTGGCGGCCGGCGGCGGCAGCGTCGCGTAATAGGCGCCGAGGTCATGGATGTCCTCGTCGGTCAGCGTCTTGGACAACGGGCTCATGATCGGGTTGGCACGCCGGCCGGTGCGGAAGAACACCAACTGCCACTGCAGGAACAGGTCGGTCTGGCCGGCGAGCGACGGGATCTCCGCTATCGCCGAAATCCCGCGCGCGCCGTGGCAGGCCTGGCAAAGCACTGCCTTGCCCTGGCCTGCCTCCGCGTTGCCCGCGGCGGACGCGTCCGGCACCCACGCCAGGGCGGCGAGCAGGGCGGCGAGCGCCATGCCGCCGCCCCGGTATTTCATTCGCTGTCGCTTCTCAGGCCGGCTATTTCGCGTAGCTGATGCGGTAGATCGCGCCGGCCCAATCGTCGGCCACCAGCATCGAGCCGTCCTTGGCCAACAGGATATCGTCGGGCCGGCCGCTGTAATCTTGGTCGCCGGTCAGCCAGCCCGAGGCAAAAACCTCCTGCTTGGGGTTCTTGCCGTCGGCATCGACGGTGATCCGGTCGATGCGGCCGCCCTGGTACTTGTGCCGGTTCCAGGAGCCATGCTGGGCCACGAAGATGTTGTTACGGTACTCGGCCGGGAATTGGGCCCCGGTATAAAACTTCATGCCGAGCGGGGCGACGTGGGCGCCCAGATTAATGACTGGCGGCGTGAACTCGCTGCAGGCATGGCCGTGAGCGAATTTCGGGTCCGGTAGGTCGCCCTGGTGGCAGTACGGATAACCGAAATGCTGGCCGATTCGGGTGATGTGGTTGAGCTTGTCGCTAGGCAGGTCGTCGCTCATCCAGTCACGCGCATTCTCGGTGAACCAGTAGTCGCCGGTGCGCGGGTCGATATCGCCGCCGACGCTGTTGCGCACGCCCATCGCGACAACCTCCGCCTGCCCGGTCTTTGGGTCGAAATGGCGGATCTGCGACACGCCGCTGGGCGGCATGCCGATGTTGAACGGAGGGCCGAACGGCAGGTACATCTGCCCGTCCTTGTCGGTGACGAGGTATTTCCAGCCGTGTGCGACGTAGGGCGGCATGTCGTCATAGGCGACCACCGGGGCCGGCATATGATCGAGGTTGGCCTCGGCGTTGTCGAACCGCAGCAGCTTGTCGATCGCAATGACGTACAGAGCGCCGTTCTGGAAGGCGATGCCGGTCGGCATGTTCAGGCCGGTGAGAATGGTCTTGACCGTACGCTTGCCGCCCGCGTCGGTGACGGCATAGACGTTGGTGGCGTTGAACGAGCCGACGAACAGCGTGCCGTCTGCGCCCCATGCCATCTGCCGCGCCTCGGGCAGGCCGCTGGCATAGACTTCGATCTTGAAGCCAGGCGGCAGGGTGATCTTCTTGAGGTTGGCTTCCAACTCGGCGACCGAGGCTGGCGTCGCGGGGCCGGCCGGCGGGGCCAGGCCTTTCATCGACGCGGTCTCGTCGCCCAGGAACCAGTCGGCGGGAGGATGCAGCCAGAAGTTGGATTTGGTCGAATCATAGGATTTGAGGTCAGCGGCCTTGGCGGCGCCCAGGCTCAGCGACGCCACGGCAACCATCGGTATCGTCCATCGTGCGTTGAACGGTAATTTCATCACGTTCCCATCTCCCCCTGAAATTGGCGGACTTTTGACCGCTCTGGCGAGAGAGTACCAGCACGCAATGTCGCTGGGCGATAGGCAATGTGGTCAGTCACGAACAACTGATCTTAAGCAGGAAGCGTGGGGCTCTGCCCCATGTCTACCGGAGCATCTCCTCCGGAGTGCGCAGGTTCAGCGCCAGCGCGTGAAGCCCGCCGGCAAGCTCATCCGCCAGCAGTTCATGCACTGCGCGCGAGCGCGCCACCCGGCTTTGACCGGCAAACGCCTCGGCCACGCAGATCACGGAAAAATGCGTTTCGCCACCCGGCTGCGCCCCGGCATGGCCGGCGTGCTGGGCGCTGTCGTCAGTGACGCTCAGTGTGATCGGCGCCAGTGCCCGGCGCAAGATCGTTTCGATCCGTTCGGCGCGGCGCGGCGCGGATACAAGGGGTGTTTGTTCATTGTCCATGTCCCACATATCGTCGATCGCGCAGACCGCCAACCCCGTTCATGCCAGTTGCCAAGCCGCCTTCAGGATGCTCATAAATTCCCCGATGAACCGCCGCACCACCCGCAGCCGGGCTTTTGCCCCGGATCCCGACGCCCCCGGCCGCAACTGTGACATGCCGGGGTGTTGCAACATGGGCGACTACCGGGCGCCAAAATCCCGGATTACGTTGAATGATTACTGGTGGTTCTGCTTGGATCACGTCCGCGCCTACAACGCGTCCTGGGATTTCTACAAGGGAATGAGCCCAGGCGAGATCGAGACCCAGTTGCGTGCCGACACGTCGTGGCAGCGCCCGACCTGGCCGCTCGGCCATATCGGCGGCTCAGCGTGGGAAGAAAACGCGCTGCGCGACCCACTGCACATACTGGCCGCCGGCCGGGTCAATCGAAGCGCCGTGCATCCAGGCGGCGGGCACCGGCCGGATGCCATGCCGGCCGAATTGCGGGAACCTCTGGCGGCCCTTGGGCTTGACTGGCCGACAACCCTTGATGTCGTCAAATCACGCTACAAGGAACTGGCCAAGAAGCACCATCCCGATGCCAACGGCGGCGACCGGGCGGCGGAGGAGAGGCTGAAGACCATCAATCTGGCTTATGCCGCCGTTCGCACCAAGCTCGCCGCGGAGCCGCGGTTGCAGGCGACGGGATAGCGGCCCACCTTTCACACGGCGCGCAGGCTTTCGTATTCAGGTCGGGCGTGGTTGAATTTCGCTAAATGACAGGAAATGCTGGCTGATGAACACCGTTGCCGCCCTATCCGAAGTACGCCCGACCTCGGCCATCAATGTGCCCGACACCACGGTGAAGGTGCGTGAGACGTTTGGCCTCAATGTCGACATGGATGTGCCGGCGTTCACGGTCCGCACCGAGCACGTGCCGGATATCGATCGCGCCTACCAGTTCGATCGCGAGACCACGATGGCGATCCTGGCGGGCTTCGCCCACAACCGGCGCGTCATGATCCAGGGCTATCACGGCACCGGCAAATCGACCCATATCGAGCAGGTCGCGGCCCGGCTCAACTGGCCCTGCATCCGCATCAACCTCGACAGCCACATCAGCCGCATCGACCTGATCGGCAAGGACGCCATCGTGCTCAAGGATGGCAAGCAGATCACCGAATTCCGCGAGGGTATTTTACCGTGGGCGTTGCAGCATGCCTGCGCCCTGGTGTTTGACGAGTATGATGCCGGCCGGCCGGACGTTATGTTCGTGATCCAGCGGGTTCTCGAAGTGGAGGGCAAGCTTACCCTGCTCGACCAAAACCGGGTCATCCGCCCGCACCCGTCGTTCCGGCTGTTCGCCACCGCCAACACGGTCGGGCTTGGCGACACTACCGGCCTGTATCACGGCACCCAGCAGATCAACCAGGGCCAGATGGACCGGTGGAACATTGTTGCTACCTTGAACTACCTGGAGCACGGTGCCGAGTCTGCCATCGTGATGGCCAAGATGAACATCGACCCGGCCGATATGGAGATCAAGAAGCGCGTGCAGAGCATGGTGGCGCTGGCCGACCTGACACGCGCCGGCTTCATCAATGGCGATATTTCCACGGTCATGTCGCCACGGACAGTGATCACCTGGGCCGAGAATGCACGCATCTTCGGCGATGTCGGGTTCGCCTTTCGCGTGACGTTCCTGAACAAGTGCGACGAGGCCGAACGCAGCACGGTGGCCGAATATTACCAGCGCTGCTTCAACGAGGACATCCCGACCGGCGCCTTCATGCGGAAGTAGGTCTATGAGCGGTTCCACCACGGGCAAGGTCGAAAACTCCCGCACCGAGGAGTTCAAGCGCGCGACGGCCGGCGCGTTACGCGCCATCGCCGAGGTGTCGGACGTGCAGGTCGCGTTCCAGCCTGGGCCGTCAGGTGTTTCCGGCAAGCGCGCCCGACTGCCGCTGCCGACACGCGCTTTACCTGCCGCCGAGATGGCTAAGTTGCGTGGCTCCGCCGATGCTTTGGCGTTGCGGCTACGTCACCACGACGATGCCGTGCACGCTGCGCGCTCCCCTGGAAAGCGTGAGGCCAAGGACGCCTACGACGCCATCGAGCAGGCGCGGGTCGAGACGATCGGTGCCCGCCACATGACCGGGGTCGCGGCTAACCTGCATGCCAAGTTGGCCGATGAGTGCGAGGCCGAGGGCTATGACCGTATGACCCGCAAGGATCAGATGCCGGTCGCGGCCGCCCTGGCGCTGCTGGCTCGCGAACGCATGTCCGGCGTGGCCTCGCCGCCCGCCGCCACCCGCATGCTCGACATGTGGCGCGACGGGCTTTCTCAGGAGGCGCTGTCCGCGTTGGGCGAACTCAACGACACCCAGGACGACCAGCGTCGGTTCACCCGCGCCGCGCGAAAGCTGCTTGCCGCCCTCAGTCTGGCCGAAGCCGAGGCTGACGCCGAACCCGACGATAACAACGAGGATGGCGACGACGGTTCGGAGCAGTCCGGCCAGCAGGACAACAGCCAGGACGGCGAAGGCCAGTCGGAAAGCGACGCCGAGTCGATGCTCGGGGCCCAGCCCGAGGAGATGGAGGGCGAGGCCGCCGACGATGACGGTGCCGAGGATGCCGAGGAGGACGCCGCCGCGGCCGAAGGCGACGATCGCCCCGGCGGCCCGCAGCAGCGCCGCGAACGCAATCAAGCCGATCCGGAAACTACGTATCGCGCTTACGCCCGCTCGTTTGACGAGGAGATCGACGCCCAGGATCTGTGCGACGCCGAGGAACTTTCGCGGCTGCGCCAGCAGCTCGACCAGCAGTTGCAACACCTGCAAGGCGTGATTTCCAAGCTCGCTAACCGGCTCCAACGGAAGCTGATGGCGCAGCAGACCCGCGCCTGGCAGTTCGACCTCGACGAGGGGATGCTGGATGCCGGCCGCCTGGCGCGGATCGTTATCAATCCGATGCT
This sequence comes from Acetobacteraceae bacterium, assembly GCA_043745345.1. Lineage (GTDB taxonomy): Bacteria > Pseudomonadota > Alphaproteobacteria > Acetobacterales > Acetobacteraceae > PALSA-911. The sequence goes on from JAYTTA010000200.1 coordinate 6,557, forward strand.
GGCGCTATCCTACAAGCGTGAACTGGAGACCGATTTCCGCGATACCGTCGTCACCCTGCTGATCGACAACTCGGGCTCGATGCGCGGCCGGCCGATTACGGTGGCTGCGATGTGCGGCGACATCCTGGCACGCACCCTGGAACGCTGCGCCGTCAAGGTCGAGGTGCTGGGCTTCACCACCCGCGCCTGGAAAGGCGGCCAGTCACGCGAGAAATGGGTGCAGGAAGGCAAATCCAGAAATCCCGGCCGGCTCAATGACCTACGCCACATCATCTACAAATCCGCGGATTCTCCTTGGCGGCGATCCCGGAAAAACCTTGGGCTGATGCTGCGCGAGGGGCTGCTCAAGGAGAACATCGACGGCGAGGCGCTGCTCTGGGCCTACCGCCGGTTGCTTAACCGCTCCGAGCACCGCCGGATCCTGATGGTCATCAGCGACGGCGCCCCGGTCGATGACAGCACCCTGTCGGTCAACCCCGGCAACTACCTCGAAAAGCATCTTCGAGAAGTCATCCACGACATCGAAAGCCGCAATATCGTCGAGCTGATCGCCATCGGCATTGGCCACGACGTGACGCGCTACTACCGGCGAGCTGTGACCATCGTCGACGCCGAGGAACTTGGCGGCACGATGTTGAAGAAGTTGACTGAGCTGTTCGACGAGAATGCGCAGACGGCGTGGGGCCGTGAGGCGGCTGAACGTTCAGCATTGGTGATGTAGAAGGAA
>JAYTTA010000201.1:0-7241 GCA_043745345.1 Acetobacteraceae bacterium
CCTTGATCTCGATCAAGGTGATCCGCCGCGGGGCTGCGATGCTTCCCAGCGTTCGCCTGCCGTGAAACGTGGGCGTTGCGGGAGAGGACCATGAACGATTGTCAGCCGCGCCTTTTGGGCGCCGAGACGCTCTAATGACGCACTCCAAAGTTTGGCTCGCCATCATTGGCGGCGAGCATGCGCGCTTTGTCCGTCATGACGGCCATCGCTTCCACACGCTGCGAACCGAAGCGTCCGGCACCGCTGGCCAGCGAACCGCTGAACTGGTGAGCGACCGGCTAGGACGCAGCTTTGAGAGCGCGGGTATCCTGCGGCACGCGATCACGCCAAGAAGCGATCCGCACACGCGGGAAAAGGAGCACTTCGCGGCGCACATCGCCGCGGCGATCAACACCGCCGCGTCGCGAAGTCTGTTTGCCAGCCTGATCCTGGCCGGTCCGTCCCGCACCCTACAGGCGGTCGAGGAAGCCCTCGATCCGGGAGTTCGGCGCAAGATCGCGGGCCGGCTCGCAAAGAATCTGATGAAGGTGTCGGATCTGGATCTGGCCGGCCACTTTCCAGCTTGGCCGTTGCTGACCTAAGCGAACGTTCCAGCCTGGGGAAGCCAGGCCAAAGGCGCTCTTTGACGTCGAAGTCAAACCGCAGTCCTGCCGGTGTGTCGCTTTTTTGGATGCATAATCGTCCCGATGCTCTATTGCTGGCATCCCGTGTGCCAATGCCTCAGCTCACGGTCGAGGAGGCTGTCGATGATGGGCCCGGCCCCCGCTATAGGTTCACACGGAAAAAGCTGTGCCGCCTGCTCCGCACGCACCATGGGCCTATGTGCCCCATGGTCGCTGGACGAGATCGGTATGCTGTCCGAAATCAAGGGCCATCCGCGCGTCTGGCCCGCGTCGACGGACCTCTACCGCCAGGGTGAGCCGTGCCCGAACTACCTGGTGGTGGTCGATGGCTGGATCGGAACGCGGGTGATGCTCGATGATGGCTCCTGGCACATGCCGGATTTCGCGCTTCCGGGTGCGTTGCTCGGCGTCCAGCCGTTGTCCGGGTCGGCCATGACCCACTCGGCCGTATGTCTCACGGCGGTGACGGTCTGTCCGCTGCCCAGGCAGCGCCTCGATGATCTTGTCGCATCCAATCCGCGGCTGGCGCTTCGCCTTGCGCACCTCGCCGCCTGCCGGGAAGCCAGGCTCCAGGATCACTTCGTCAACGTCTCCGGGCGTGGCGCGCGCGAACGGGTGGCTCACCTGCTGATGGAGCTGTTTCATCGGATACGGCATCGGCCACCTTCGAGCGGCGACAGCGTCCAACTACCGTTGACCCTCGCGCAGATGGGTGAGGCCCTCAACCTGACGGACGTCCATGTAAGCCGGATGCTGGCTATTCTGCGGGTGCAGCAGGTGGTCCATTTTTTCAGGCACCGGCTGAAAATCCTGGACGCGCCGGCGTTCACGCGGGCCGCGGGGTTTGGCGCTGACAACGACCTGTTCGATGACGAGGCGCCCGCGGCTACCCGGCGGATGGCACCGCGGGAACTGCTCACTCGGAACTGACACCGTCCGCCCAGCGCCAACCGGAATAGGATTGGTCCGGCCAGGGGCGCAATCCCCAGGGGTATACTCCACTAAGCTGTCACGAATGCATCAGGACGTCGCTCATGCTACAAACGGTAACAATACGATGTAGACGCCCAGCGGGTTGAGGATGACGACAATGGCTTTGAGATAGGAGCGCATAGTGTACGTTCCTTCCGAGGCGGAAACCATGCGGCTCGAAAGGGGGGCGGGTCTGTGCCCGGTGTCACTTTTGAAAGCCATTCAACCGTGCGGCCGCGAATTTATACCGAGTCTCACCCCTACAGCTCTATGACGGTGTGGTTTGACCTCGGATGCCATTCTTGCCGCTCAAATTGTCGCCGCCGACGTGATTGTAGCAAAAGCTGATTTCCGATCAAACCAGCACACCAGTAGTCGGCAACAACCGTCAAGCTCATTATTTATAAAGACAAGAAGGCGAGGCGTTCGGGACGCAGCCGGCTTCCCGGCTGCGCCCAAACCACTATTGGCCAGAATCAGGCCAGGTCGAACCGGTCTAGGTTCATCACCTTGGTCCAGGCCTTCACGAAGGAACGCACGAACGTCTCTCGGGCGTCGTTGCAGGCGTAGGCTTCAGCGAGGGCTCGAAGCTGCGAGTTCGAACCGAACACCAGGTCCACGCGGGTGCCGGTCCACTTGAGCTCCCCGGTCGTGCGGTCACGGCCCTCGAACACACCTTCTGCGTCTGTCGATGGCTTCCAGACCGTGCCCATGTCTAGCAGGTTGACGAAGAAGTCGTTGGTCAGGGTCCCTGGCCGCGTCGTGAACACGCCATGCTTGGCCATCCCGACGTTCCCGCCCAACACTCGCATCCCGCCGACCAGGACCGTCATCTCGGGCGCGGTCAAGGTCAGCAGCTGCGCCTTGTCGACCAGCATCTCCTCCGGAGTGAAGGTGTATTCGGTCTTGAAGTAGTTGCGGAAACCGTCCGCCGTCGGTTCCAGCACCCCAAACGACTCGACATCCGTCTTTTCCTGCGACGCATCCATCCGACCCGGGGTGAACGAAACCTCGATCTCATGGCCGGCGGCCCTCGCCGCCTGCTCGACGCCGGCTGAGCCGCCGAGGACGATCAGGTCGGCAAGCGAGACCTTTTTCCCGCTGGCCTGGGCCGTATTGAACGAAGCCTGGATACCCTCAAGGATCTTGAGAACAGGCGACAGCCGGGCCGGCTGGTTAACCTCCCAGCCCTTCTGCGGCGCCAGCCGCAGGCGCCCGCCGTTTGCCCCACCCCGCTTGTCCGAACCGCGGAATGTCGCGGCCGATGCCCAGGCGGTCACAACCAGATCGGAGACCGACAGCCCCGATGCAAGGATCTGGGCCTTGAGCACCCGTATGTCCTCGCCGTCGATCATCGGATGATCGACGGCAGGGATCGGGTCCTGCCACAGCAGCTCCTCGGCTGGCACCTCCTTGCCCAAATAGCGCGAGCGCGGTCCCATGTCGCGGTGCGTCAACTTGTACCAGGCACGCGCGAAGGTGTCGGCAAACTCGTCCGGTTTCTCATAGAACCGCCGCGAGATCGTCTCGTAAGCGGGGTCGACCCGCATTGCCAGGTCCGCCGTCGACATCATTGGCGCGTGGCGCTTCGAGGAGTCATGCGCGTCGGGCACGGCGTCCGCCGCGGCACCGCCCCTCGGCGCCCATTGCTGCGCACCGGCCGGGCTTTTCACCAGATCCCACTCGAAGCTGAACAGGTTCTCGAAGTAGTTGTTGTCCCAAAGCACCGGGTTGTTGGTCCAGGCGCCCTCCAGCCCGCTGGTGATGGTATCATCCGCGTTGCCGCTGCCGTAGCTGCTGATCCAGCCGAGGCCCTGCTCCTCGGTGGCGGCGCCTTCCGGCTCCGGCCCGACATGCTGCGCCGGCGGGGCGGCACCGTGGCACTTGCCAAAGGTGTGGCCGCCAGCAACCAATGCCACCGTCTCGGCGTCGTTCATCGCCATCCGCGCGAACGTCTCGCGGATGTCGCGCGCCGAGCCGAGCGGATCGGCCTTGCCGTTCGGACCCTCCGGATTGACATAGATCAGACCCATCTGCACAGCCGCGAGCGGGGCCTCCAGCTCCCGGTCGCCGGTGTAGCGCTTGTCGCCCAGCCAGGTGTCCTCGGGGCCCCAGTAGATGTCCTCCTCCGGCTCCCAGATGTCGGCGCGTCCGCCGCCGAAGCCGAACGTCTTGAAGCCCATCGACTCCAGCGCGCAGTTACCGGTGAGCACCAGCAGGTCGGCCCAGGAGATCGTCTGGCCATATTTCTGCTTGATCGGCCACAGCAGCCGGCGCGCCTTGTCGAGGTTCGCATTGTCGGGCCAGCTGTTCAGCGGCGCGAAGCGCTGCGTACCCGACGACGCTCCGCCGCGGCCGTCCCCGGTGCGGTAGGTGCCCGAGGCGTGCCAGGCCATTCGGATGAAGAACGGCCCGTAATGACCGTAATCGGCCGGCCACCAATCCTGCGAGGTCGTCATCAGCGCGTAAATATCCTGTTTCAGGGCATCCAGGTCGAGGCTCTTGAACGCCTCGGCATAGTTGAAGCCCTTTTCCATGGGATCGATCAGGGGGGAGTTCTGATGCAGGATTTTCAGGTTTAGCTGGTTGGGCCACCAGACCTCGTTCGACATCTTCAACACCACCGCGTTCTTGTTGAGGCCGCCATGTGCTACCGGGCAACCGCCAGTGCTTGGGCCGCCCGTGCTGGGTCCGCCGTTTCCGTCCATGTTTTCTCTCCAAATTCTGCTGTGTTGTTAATCAGATCCCGGCCTGGGCCACGAGACCCGGCGGTCAACCTAGGGGCGGCCGGCCGTGCCAGGCCGGCATCAATTGTAAGGTATCAACGCCAGTTTGTTCTCGTTAGGCAGGAACGTTTATCAACCTAGCGTCTCACCGATCATAAAAGAAACCCTCTTGGATCAATCGACGTGATAGGCTTAGCCTATGATAAAATTACTTTGGTTCTATGAATCTCCGTGACCTCCGCTACCTTCTTGCCATGGCCGACCATGAGCATTTCGGACGTGCCGCCAAGGCCTGCGGCGTCAGCCAGCCGACCCTCTCCGTGCAGCTCCGCAAGCTCGAGGAGCTGCTCGGGGTAGCCCTGTTCGAGCGCTCGAGTAAGGCGGCGACGCCTACCGCCGCCTGCCAGCGGCTGATCGGCCACGCTCGCGCCGCGGTCGCCGAAACCGAGGCTATCCTTGCCGTGGCCCGCAGCCTTCGCGATCCGCTGGCCGGCCGCTTCCGCCTCGGCATCATCCCGACGCTGGCGCCGTATTTGCTGCCGCTGGTCTTCGCCCCGCTGCGCGACGCCCTGCCCGACCTTGCGTTGGAACCCTGGGAGGACCAGACCGCCGCCCTGCTCGATCGGCTGCGTGCGCACGAACTGGATGCCATCCTGCTGGCAACCGAAGTGGATGGCCCTGACCTCACAAGCCGGCCCCTCTTTGCCGAGCCGTTCCTGGCGGCGCTGCCGCCCGATCATCCGCTCGTTGGGCGCGCGGTGGTGACGGAGGCAGATCTGGCGCCGGATATCCTGGTTCTTGCCGAGGGGCATTGCCTGCGCGACCAGACGCTGGCGGCTTGCGGACACAATGGCACGCTGGGTGGGGCGTTGCGTGCCTCGAGCCTGTCGACGTTGCTCAACATGGTAGCCGCCGGCTATGGCACGACGCTGATCCCTGGGCTTGCGGCCGGCGCGGCACAGGATGCGGGTATCGTGCTGCGGCCTCTGGCGCCGCAAACGGACGGGCCACAAGCCGGGCGGACCATACGGATTGCCTGGCGCGCGCATTTTCCGCGGCGCGCGGCGGTGGAGGCGGTAAGCGAGGTCCTGGCCACCCGCCTGCGCGGCTTCACGCAGGCGGCGATGGCCGGGTTCGATCTCAATGCCCAGTCGATTTCGAGCCGATTGCGCTGAAAATCCCGGCGAGGCCGGCAACAAGAAGGACCAATGTCGATATTGCGCTTAGCTCTGGCGTGAATCCGCCGTGCAGCCGCCCATAGATCAACACCGGCAGCGTGGCCTGGTAGCCGCCGAGGAAGAACGAGCGCACGAAATCATCGAAGCTGGTTAGCAGCGCCAGCACGCCAGCGCCGAGAAGTGCGGGCGAAAGCCACGGCAGGACGATATCGCGAAGGCACTGAAAAGGGGACGCGCCGAGAATGCGCGCCGCCTCCACGAAACCCGGCGGCATGGAGGCGAGCCGGGCGGTGATCAGAATAACGACGTACGGGGTGGCATGGACGGCATGGCCGAGCGTGACCGCTAGCCATCCGGGGTCCAGCCCGATGTCACGGATAAAGATGCGCAACGCGATGGCATGGATGATCCCAGGCGTGACCACCGGCACCATCGCGCCGAACAGCAGTGCCAGACGCCAAGCCCGGCTGGTCACGGCGTCAAGCGCCAATGCCGACCACACGCCGATGGCAACCGCCAACCCAGTAGAGCATACCGCGACCGCCACGGAGGTCAGCACCGCATGCTGCGCGTCAAGATCGTCCAGCAGGGCGAAATACCATCTTCCACTCAACTTGCCGAGCGGGAAGCTGACGATCGGGCCGTCCTTGAAACTCATACCCACCACCAAAGCGAGCGGCAGCAGCAGCGCGGCTATTGTTCCCCAGTAGAAGCCGCGGAGGAGCAGAGGCCGCATCACCGGATCGCTGCCGTCCGCAGGCGGGTAAGGCCGATCATGCCGCCGGCAACGAGGCCGCCCACGACGAGCAGGATGAGGCTGAAGGCCGCGCCGACCGGCCAGCGATTGGCGGCACTTGAGAAGAACCCGGTGATCGTCACGGCGAACAGGGTGGTGTCGGGGCCGCCCAGAAGAACCGGAACGGCGAAGGTGCCAAGGCTCAGCAGGAACACGAGGGCACTGCCGCTCGCCACGCCGTTCAGGCTCAGGGGCAACGTCACGTCGAACAGCCGACGCCAGGACCCCGCACCGTGGATGGCGGCAGCGTCCAGCAGATCGCGCGGCAACCTGTCCAGCACGGCATAGAGCGGCAACAGCATCGATAGCAGCGCGACATACATCATGCCGCAGGCCACGGAAAACCCGCCATAGAGCAGCGGCACCGGCCCATCGATCAGGCCAATTTGCCGCAGCAGCAGGTTTACCGCTCCCCGGTTGCTCAGCAGCAGGGCAATCGCGAAGATCCGCACGATCTCGCTGGTCCAGAACGGCGCGACAATGAGCATCAGCCGCCGGCCGCGCTGCACCGCCAGCACCTTCAGCGCGATGTGATAGGCGAGCGGATAGCACAGGATAAGAGACCCGGCCGTCACCAGGGCGGCGAAGGCCAGGCTGCGCAACAGCGCCCACGGATAGGCTGAACTCGCCGCGAAGGCGGCATAGGCGTTCAGGCTGTATCCGCCAGTCTGGCCTGGGGCCAAGGGGTAGCTGTCGCGCAGGCTGATCCGCGCCACCTCGATCAATGGACCGAGGTTGGCGACCGCGATCCACAGCACCGGCCCTGCAAAGAAGGCCAGTCGCCCAGGCGACAAATTGGCCCGCTTCCACATCGCGGTTCAGGCCGCCTTGACTTCCTCGACGGCCTGATCGATCAGCGCGGAGTTCAGGGCCTGGCCCTCATAGCGTCGGATCTGGATGCGCTGGCGATCCTGCGGCGTCAGCAGGAAAGCCTGCTTTTCAAGGT
>JAYTTA010000202.1:0-1984 GCA_043745345.1 Acetobacteraceae bacterium
GTTTGTGAGGCAGAGCACCAAGCTTACTCGGCCGCCTCTGCCCCCACCGCCAGCTGGGAGATCGAAACGCCCTTGCCGCCACCGCCGCGATCCTTGAACGGGTCGGTATCGATCTCCTCCAGCTCGATCTCGCGGTTCAGCACCCGCTGCTTCCAGTTCTGGTGCTCGGCCTCGGCGGCGTGGAACTCCGGCATCACTTCGGACGCGAACATTTCCAGGCTTTCGCAGATATGCTCGTGGCTGTTATTGCCGGCCTGGTTGAGCAGGATGATCTGATCGACGTTGGACTGCTGGAACCGGCGCAGCTTCTTGCGGATCGTTTCAGGCGATCCGATCAGCCCGCCGGACAGCGCCTTGCGGACGGCTTCGGGATTGGCCGCCTTCCATTTCAAGTACTCGTCCCACAGGCTGACCGAGCCAGGCTTGGCGCGTTCGCGTCCCTTGGAGCCGCTGTAGTAGGCCAGAGAGAACTGAAAGAACGTGACACCGTCGGCGCGTCGGCGCGCTTCCTCATCGGTTTCGGCACACATGAAGTAGCTGACCATGGCGATGTTCGGGTTGGCCTGGTAGTCGGCCAGTTTTTCCAATCGCTTGGTGAAGGCGTTGTAGTAGGCGTGGACCCAGGCGCGCGCCATCTCGGCGCTGAGGAACTGGAAGCCGAGCGCGCCGATGCCGCGACGGCCCGCCATCTCGATGGTGTCCAACTGGGAGCATGCCACCCAGAGCGGCGGATGCGGCTTCTGGATCGGCTTCGGCAGCACTTGGCGCAGCGGGAACTTGAAATACGGGCCGTCGTACTCCCAGCCCCCATCCTTGAACATCGGCATGATGCAGCGGATGGCGTCCTCCCAGACCTCGCGCTTGTTCTCCATCTCGCGGTCGAACGGGCCGAGCTCGGTGATGCTGGCGCCTTCTCCCATGCCGAACTCGGCACGGCCGTTGCTGACCAGGTCGAGGCAGGCGACCTTTTCAGCGACGCGGGCAGGGTGGTTGGAGGTCAGCTGGATGATGCCATGGCCCAGCCGGATGTTCTTGGTGCGCTGGCTGGCTGCGGCAAGGAACACCTCCGGCTGCGGCGAGTGCGAGTATTCCTCGAGGAAGTGATGTTCGACCTCCCAGGCGTAATCGTAGCCGTACCGGTCAGCGACCTCGATCTGGGTCAGCGCATTCTGATACAGGTTGATCTCGCTGTCGGGCTTCCACGGCCGGGGCAGCTGCAATTCGTAGAACACGCCGAACTTCATTGGTTGTTCCCAGAATGCTTCATTGGTTTTCCCCTGAATGCGGCACGTTCTTGTTGACTGTCGCACCCCGGGAATGCCGGCCCTCGATGCGCATGCGGAATGCCCGCGACGTTTCCGAGGAAAGGCTAGACCTAAACCCGCCGATCCGCCAAACCCTGTCGGAATGCGCGGTCCGATCTTTCACCACGCCCTGATCGCCTGCGTTCTGGCCATCGGGTTGGGAGCGCCGCACGCGGTCGAGGGCGCCGATCCCGTAGCCTACGCGGTTACGATAAAACCGTCGGGCAACGCGTCTCTGGATCAGGCGTTGAACGACGCCTCCATCTTGATTTCGCTGCACGACGCTGCACCGGTCGGCGCCTTCGCGCTGATCGCCCGCGCCCAGGCCGACACCACGCGCTTCACCCAGGCGCTGCACAGCTTCGGCTTCTACAAAGGCACCGTCACCCTGACGATCGATGGCCGTGCGCTCGACCAGGTGGGCCTGACCGACGCGCTGGAGCGGGCACCCGCCGCGCCGCCGGTGGCGATAGCGGTTCGCGTCGATCCCGGGCCGTTGTTCCACCTGGGCCAGGTGACGATCGCTGGCGATCCGCCGCCCGGTCTTAAGATGCCACAGCTGGCATCAGGCGCGCCGGCGGCGGCGGCCCCCGTGCTCGCCGAGCAGGCCCGGCTGCTGACCGACCTGCGCCGTCAGGGATTTGCGCTCGCCAAGGTTGCTGAGCCGATGGCCTATCTGC
>JAYTTA010000203.1:0-1983 GCA_043745345.1 Acetobacteraceae bacterium
GCATCGGCTACGACGTGATCGGCATGGCCGCCGCTGCTGGCATGCCGGCGGTACAGGCGGCGGCCGAGCGCGAGGCCGCGGTCAATGCGACCACGACTATGCGCGCGATCCTGACCGACGGCGTGCCGGCGAGCCGCATCCGGCTTGGCGTGCGCACCGAGCCTGGTCTGACCGTGCCGCAGGTCCGCGTGTTCGTGCGCTAGGCGATGCTCGACCATCCCGCACTGCGCCCGGGGCGCGGGATGGATCGCGATCGTCTCCAGGGATTGATATTCCTGACCTTGACGGCGCTCGGCTGGGGGCTGAACTGGCCGGTCGCCAAGACGCTGTTGAGCCGGTTGCCACCATTCTCGATGCGCAGCGCCTGTGTCGTCGCCGGCATCTTCTTCTCGTTCTCGCTGGCCGCGGCGCGTGGCGAGCACCTTCGGGTCCCGGCTGGCCAATGGGGCAACCTGGCTATTTCGTCGGCGCTGAATTTTGGCGCCTTCTCGATCCTGACCACACTCGCTTTGGTCTGGCTGCCGGCCTCCGAGGCGGTCATTATTACCTATACGATGCCGATTTGGACGGCGCTGATGGCTTGGCCGATGCTCGGCGAGCGCCCGACCGCGCAGCGGCTGCTGGCCCTGATGCTGGGGCTCAGCGGTGTGCTGCTGATCCTCGGCGGTGGGGTCGAGGCCACGGCCGAAAAGATCCCCGGCGTGCTGTGCGCCCTGGCCGGTGCCTGGCTGTTCGCGCTCGGCAGCCTGCATTCCAAGCGCCACCCGATCGCCATGGGGCCGGTCGCCGGCGTCGCCTGGCAAGTGGCGCTAAGCCTGCCGCCGATGCTTTTTTTAGCGGCGTTCGAGACGCCGCACTGGGCCGGCGTGCGGCTCAGCGGCTGGCTCTCGGTCGCCTACATCTCGATCGTGCCGATGACGTTGGCCTACCTGGCCTGGTTCCGGGCGCTGAAGCTGCTGCCGGTATCGATCGCCGCGACCGGGGTGCTGCTGTCACCGATTGCCGGCGTGCTCGCCTCGGCGGCAATGCTCGGCGAGCCGCTAGGCCCACGCCAGATCGTCGCTCTGGCGCTGACGCTGGGCGGCGTTGCATTGGCGGCGCGATCTTAGAAGGTTGGGCTCCGCCCAAACCCACTAAGGGCCATGGCCCTTAGAACCGTTTCCTTAAGGTTTGCGCCCACGGGGGCGCTACCCCGGCGGCGTTCGGGGCAGAGCCCCATCCTTGCTTCGAGCTTCCGCAACGGCACGCGTTAGTTCATTCAAATCGACCGCCCCCGGTATTAGCATACCGCCGATGACCAGCGCCGGCGTGCCTTGGATGCCGAGTGACTCCGCCAGCGCCAAGTTGGAGTTCAGCCGCGCGGCGATCACCGGATCGTCCATGTCCCTCGTCAGCCGGTCGCGGTCGAGGCCGAGCTTCTGGGCTTCCGCCCGTATCAGCTCCTCGGTGATCGGCGCGGTGGCCCGCATCAGCGCATCGCGCATCGGCTCGTAACGGCCTTGTTTCTGTGCTGCGAGCAGGGCACGGGCGCCGAGCAGGCTGGGCGGGCCGAGCACCGGCAGGTCCTTGTAGATCAGCCGCACATGGTGATCACGCGCCAGCAGCTCGGCCATCGGCGGATCCAGGCGCTTGCAATAGGGACACCTCACGTCGAAGAACTCGACGATGGTAACATCGCCCTTTGGGTCGCCAGCAACCGGGTCTGCCGGGTCTATTATTTTACCCGCATTGGCGGCGACACGGGTTGAGGCGTCGACCTGCTGCTGCTGGTGCTCGGCGGTTTGCAGCGCCGCCACGGCATCGCGCAGGATCGAGGGATCGGTGGCCAGGGCGTCGCGCAGGATACGCACGATCTCGGCGCGCTGCGCGGGGTCGAACGCGTCGGCGGCGCGGCATGGAGCGGTAGACATCACGCATAGCGCCGAGGCTGCGAACAGGATAGGCCAGAACAGTCGAATCACGGCGATGACTCCTGAAAAACCG
>JAYTTA010000204.1:0-7173 GCA_043745345.1 Acetobacteraceae bacterium
CCGCCAGAACTTGCGTCATGCGCGACAGGTCGAGCGTGATGCCGCCGCGCACCGGCGTCACGTGGCCCTCCAGCGAGGTGCCGGCACCCCACGGCACAACCGGGACATTACCCGCATGGCACAGCGCCAGCAGGCTGGCCGCTTCCTCCGTGGTTTCGATGAAGGCGACCGCATCTGGCATCGCCGGCGCGTAGCTATCCTGGCCGTGCGAGTGATGATCCCGCAGCCCGGCATTGGTGGTGATGCGGTCGCCAAGGAAGATCCCGGCGCTGGCGATAACGGTTTCGACTGGGTTCGGCATGGCGGCATCCTGCTGGCGTTCGGCCGGAGCATTCGCTGAGGTGGCAGGCAATGACAAGCGATGCCACTCGCGTTGACGGGTTTTGGGCGGGAGCCTAGCGTGATTTTCATTCATCACGGGGGGAACGCCACAAATGGCGACCAGACTTAAACAGCGCCTGAGCGAAGGCCGCGCCAACATCAACGGCTGGCTGGCAATCCCATCCGGCTTCTCGGCCGAGGTCATGGCCCAGTGTGGCTGGGACAGCGTCACGGTCGACATGCAGCACGGCGTGCAGGACTACATGTCGATGGTCGCCTGCTTTCAGGCGATGCAAGCCCATCCCGTCACGCCTTTGGTGCGGGTGCCATGGAACGAGCCGGGGATTATCGGCAAGGTGCTCGACGGCGGCGCGATGGGCGTGATCTGCCCGATGGTCAACACAGTCCAGGAAGCTAAGGACCTAGTGCAGTACTGCTTGTACCCGCCGGCCGGAAAACGCTCCAACGGGCCGATCCGCGCCGCCATGTACGGCGAGGCGAGCGACTATCAGCGCACCGCCAACGACGAAATCCTGGTCATTCCGATGATCGAGACGCAGGAGGCGGTGGACAACATCGACGCCATCCTGGACGTGCCGGGCATCAACGGCATTTATATCGGGCCGTCGGACCTCGGCCTGTCGATGGGCATGATCCCCACCTTGGATCGCGAGGAGCCCAAGATACTCTCGATCTACCAGAAGCTGCTCGACGCGACCAAGAAGCGCGGGCAGTTCGCCGGGCTGCATAACGGCTCGGCGGGATATGCCGGCCGAATGATCGAAATGGGCTTCCGGCTTGTCACCATCGCCAACGACAGCGGCCTGATGGCTAAGGCGGCGCGCGAGGCAGTAGCCGGCGCGCGCAAAGCTGGCGGCAGTTCCGCCGCGGCCTGATTCCATCGGTTGCGGAGTCAGTTGCCCGGAAAGCTCCGCAACCGGTGGCCCAACCTGACCGCAACGTGGGCGATATCTCGTCCGGCGTGACGGACGGTGGCGGACGGCAGTGTGTCGACGCTCCCAAATGATGTCGAGAGGGTCTCCGCGGAACGTTCGGCGTGAGTCGGCAGCAGGACTAGCACATCCTGGCCGATGTGATTGGATGCCGGATCGATGATCCCGAATTGGCGTGCATCACGATCAAGGCAGATCACCGTCACGTCGCCGCCAAGCGCAAAGCCGATTTTTCCCGCGTCGCGCCAGTTGGCGGCACCGATTACCGTGTTGGGGCGATGCAGCAATCCGCGCTCCAGAAGCTCGCCTCGCAGCGACAGCCAGTCGATGCCCTCTATCGTTGGGTCGCTTTTCAGCGCGAATTTCTCGACGATCGGATGCAGCCAGTCGAACCGAACGCCGGTGCCAAGCCCGGTAACCAGAACCACGACCAGAACCGCCGTGCCCGCCAGCACCGGCCGGATCGCGCGGCTGCCGCCGTCGATCAGCCACACGATCATTGCGCCGAGCAAAGGAAAAAGCATCAGGTAGCCCGGTGCCGCCCAGTGATATAGTACTCGCTGCGGCGACCAGGCGGAAATCAGCACGAACGCCACGATCGGCGGCGCGCCCAGGCAGCACAGCAACCAGCCGCGCCACTCCGCCGGCCCGCGGCATAGCGCCAGCCATGCGGCCACCATCATCGGCGCCCAGATCCACGGCAGGATAAACAGCGCCTCGCCGGCCAGTGTTGCAAACGGTGCAAACGGACGGAACCGCGCGGCACCGGCGCGCGCGCCCTGGAACGCGAACGAGGCCCAACCATGTTGGGCGTTCCAGATCACCACTGGGCTGAATATCAAAAATGCCATCAGAACCGCCACATAAGGCTCCGGCCGGGCCAGCCAATGCCGATGCTGCCGGCAGGTCAGCAGGAACAGAAAAGCCCCGCCGATCGTCAGGATCGCCGAATACTTGGAAAACAGCGCTAGTCCGGCGCAGGTTCCGGCGCCGAGCCACCATCGCCAACCCCGGCTGCCCATGGCGTGTGTCAGGCACAGCGCCGCGCCCAGCAGCGCGCAGACAAGCGGCCCATCCGGCAACACCCACGTGCCGGTGGTAACGCCCAGCACCGGTGACAAATTCAGCGCGAACGCCGCCCAAAAGCCGGCGCGCTCGCTGATTGCCGCCGCACCCAGCCGGAACATCAACCAGGTGGAACCGGCGAACAGCGCGATGAACGGCAGCCGGACGGCGAACGCCGTATCGCCGAAAACGCGCCCCGCCGCCCACGACAGCCACCAGGCGGCGGGGGGGTGGTCGAAGTAGCCGAGGGAAAGCACCCGGCCGGCGGCTACCATGTAGCTTTCGTCAACGCCTAGACCCAGGGATGCCGCAAAGCCTAACCGAACCAAGGTTGCGGCTAGAATTAGCCGCAGCACAGCAAAGCCAGGGCTCTGCCCTGGACCCATTAGGGGGAGCGCCCCTGGACGCGCAATACTTAAGGAATGGATTTTAAAGGCTCCGCCTTTGACGGGGTCCAGGGGCAGTGCCCCTGGCCTTATGCCGCCACAAGGCGCGTCCGCTGCTCGCCAAGCCCCTCGATCCCCGCCCGCATCATCTGCCCCGCGCGCAGGAACACCGGCGGCTTCATACCCGCGCCCACCCCAGGCGGCGTACCTGTACTGATGATGTCGCCGGCGTGCAGGGTGATGAAGTGGCTGACGTAGCTGACGAGCTTGCGCACGTCGAAGATCATCGTTTTCGAGCTGCCGTCCTGCATCCGCCTGCCATCGACTTCCAGCCACATCGCAAGATTCTGTGGATCGGCGATCTCATCGCGCGTCACCATCCAAGGACCGGTCGGGCCGAACGTGTCGCAACCCTTGCCCTTGTCCCAGGTGCCGCCGCGCTCGGTCTGGTATTCGCGCTCGCTGACGTCGTTGCACAGGCAATAGCCGGCGACGTGCTCCATGGCGCTGTTTTCAGGCACCGATCGGGCGGTGGTCCCGATCACCACGCCAAGCTCGACCTCCCAATCGGTTTTCTGTGAGCCGCGTGGGATCTTCACATCGTCAAAAGGCCCGGAATAGGCGCTGAGCGACTTCAGGAACACGATCGGTTCCCTGGGAATCGGGTTGCCCGTTTCGGCGGCATGATCGGCGAAGTTCAGGCCGATGCAGACAAAGTTGATCGGCCGCGCGACGCAGGCGCCGACGCGCGGATCGCCTTCGACCAGTGCCAGGGTGCTCGAGTCGATGGCTGCCAACCTATGCAGCGAGTCCGGAGACAGCGTCGATCCGTCGAGATCATGGATCACGCCCGAAAGATCACGCAGCTTACCGGTGTGATCCAGCATACCCGGCTTTTCGGCGCCGGCCGGACCGTAGCGCAACAATTTCATGGTCGTTTTCCCATCATCGAAACGCCGTTATAGCGTCCAGCCGCCATCGATCACCATCGCCTGCCCGGTGACGAACCGCGCGTCGTCGCTGGCGAGATACACGGCCATAACCGCAATCTCCTCCGGGGTACCGAGCCGGCCCATCGCCTGGCGCGCGATGAAGGCGGCACGCGACGCTTCGACCGAGCCGTGGGTCGCCGCGTTCGCCGCAACCCGATCGTTCAGGCTGGGTCTCTGCACGGTGCCTGGGCAGATCGCGTTGCAGCGTATGCCGGCGGTCACGTAGTCGGCGGCAACCGATCGGGGCAGCCCGAGCACTGCTGCCTTTGAGGTCGCGTAGACGAACCGCGATTACGCGCCCTTGATTCTGCTGGCGGCGGACGAAACGTCGCCGATCGAGCCGCTTTGCCGGTCCAGCATGCCTGGCAGGAAATCAAAGATAGTACGAAACACCAAATACACGTTGAGGTCGAGAGTAAAGTCCCACTCGGCCTCGGTTGCGTCGAGCACGGTGCCCTGGTGCACGAACCCGGCGCAATTGAACAGGATGTCAATCGGCCCGGCTTCTGCCGCAGCGGACGTGATCGCGGCCGCATCCAGAACATCGAGCCGGAAAGTATGGATGGCCGGTGAAACCAGGCTCTCCAGCAGGTTTTTGGAAACATCGGTCACGATCACAGTCGCACCCACGGCCGCGAAAGCGAGTGCGGTGGCAAGGCCGATGCCTTGCTCGGCGGCGGTGACAAAAAGCGTTTGCCCGCCAGACGCCCCGTCATGATGTCTCCCCGATTTGATGCGCAAATTGACGGTGACGATGCCAGCGCGTCAATCGCGCATGGCCGCCACAGCAACGCTGCACTTGACCCCGCCGCGCGGTGACATAACATGATTATCGCTATGCGAATTGTTCGCAATTGCAGCTTGGCCTGAACAGAAAGACTATTGCATGCTGGCGGCCCTGATTATCGTGTTCCGTGAGGCCATCGAGGCTGGACTGATTATTGGCATTGTCATGGCCTCGACCCAGGGTGTGCTGAGCCGTGGCCGCATGGTGGCCCTCGGCATCGGCAGCGGGGTCGCTGGCGCATGCCTGCTGGCCGCGTTTGCGAGCCAGCTCGGATCACTCGCCGATGGCATGGGGCAAGAACTGTTCCAGGCCACGGTGCTCTCGATCGCGGTGGTCATGCTGGGCTGGCACACCATCTGGATGGCCAGCCATGGGCGTAACACAGCGCGCGAGATGAAGGCGCTAGGTGCCTCAGTTCAGGATGGATCACGTACATTATTCGCACTGGCCATCGTCATCGCAGTGGCTGTGCTGCGAGAAGGCGCTGAGATCGTGCTTTTCCTCTATGGCATCTCGATTGGCGGCGATTCTACGGCTGGTTCGATGGCGATTGGCGGCGTTCTTGGCATTGTTGCAGGCGTCGGGCTATCCTGGGCGATGTATCGCGGACTGCTCGCCATCCCGCAACGCAAGCTATTCGCAGTCACCAGCCTGATGGTGACCCTGGTCGCGGCGGGTCTCGCCAGCCAGGCAATCGGGGTTCTACAGTCCGCCGACTATGCCAATTTCCTTAGCCAGCCGCTTTGGGACACCGGCTGGCTGATTTCGCAGAATTCTCTGCTCGGCAAAGCACTGCACGCGATGATCGGCTACACTAACCAGCCTTCCGGCCTACAGCTTATCGTCTACGTCGCAACCTTCGCCGTGATCTGGGGCATCGCTCGAATTGGCCGGCCTTTCCAGTGGCGTGCCGTGCGCACCGCCACTCGCTCTCAGACAGTTTAGGCCAACTTCGGCTCGGCTGATCCATTGACCAGCCGAATACCGAAAGCCACAAACAGCAGAGCGACCACTAGCAGTGCTGAGACAGGCTCCTTCAGAACCAGTGCTCCGGCGGCAAGGCCAAATATCGGCACCAGGAATGTGAAGGCCGCTAGCCGTCCGGCTGGGTACCGGCCGATCAGCCAATACCAAGTCAGATAGCTAAAAAATGCGATTACCAGCGTCTGGTAGCCGAGCCATCCCCAGCCCTGCAGGCTGACAGCCGCCAGTTGCGACCACTCGCCGGCGGCGCTTCCGACCAGCAGGAGCACGGGAATCGAGCCGCCGAGCTGATACAGCAGCACCTTTTCCGGCGTGATCGCCATCAGCCGCGGACTGGAGCGAACGGCTACGGTTATGCCGCCCCAGAAAGCGCCGGCGAGCAGGGTCAAAGCGTCGCCCAGCCACTCGCCGCCACCGGCCAGCAGGCCATCGCCGACCGCAAGGGCGACACCGACGAATGCGAAGACCAGCCCCATGCCCTGACGTGGCGTCATGCGCTCGCCAGGGACCAGCAGGTGCACGCCCAACGCCACCCAGAACGGTGCCGTGTAGATGAACAGGGTGGCGCGGGAGGCGGTAGTCAGCCGCAGTCCTGGATACATCGCCAGGAACTCGCCGGCGAACAGCGCTGCGGTCAGGACGCCCGGCCAGAAGGCCCCGTCGGCCGCCAGCAGCCGCCCGAGCGCGCCGCGCCCACCCCGCAGTCGCACCCAGGCCAGCAACAGGATCGTCGATCCGGTGGAACGCAACCCGGCCTGCAGAAACGGCGGCAGGCCCTCCTGCAGGGCCAACTTGATGCTGACCTGGGTGATACCCCAAAGCAGACACAATCCGATGAGTACTGCCCCACCGGGCAGATCAATCTGGTCACGCCTTATCTGGCTCTGCGTTGGCCGAGCCTTATTTAACAAATGGATTTTAAAGGCTCCACCTTTAACGGGGTCCAGGGGCAGAGCCCTTGGCCTAACTTGGCAAATCCAACGTATTCTTGGCCAAGATATTCCGCTGAATTTCGTTCGACCCGCCATAGATCGTTGCCGGCCGCGCCTGCAGGAACAGCCCCGAAGGATGCAGCTCGCGGTTGCCATCCATCGGATCAAGCAATGCCGCGTTTTCGCCAGCGATCTCCAGACTGAGTTCGGTGATGCGCTGCAACAGCTCGGTCTGCCAGACCTTAAGCTGCGACACGTCCGGCCCCAGCGTTTCGCCGCGACGCACGACATCGACGTAGTTGGCGTGCAGCTCCCGCAGGTCGGCCAAGTCCAGCCGCAGCCGGGTGTACCTGTCCTGGAACGCGTCGTCCTCCCACACGCCCATCCGGTCGGCGACCTGGCGCAGCCGGGCCAGCGCGTACTGCGACTGCTTCGGCGCGCCGAGGAAGATGCGCTCGAAGCTGAGCAGCGCCTTGGCCATGGTCCAGCCCTTGTTGACCTCGCCGACCAGATTGGCGGCGGGTACACGGACGTTGTCGAAGAAGGTCTCGCAGAACTCGTCGTGCATATCGATGGTAATGATCGGGCACACAGTTATGCCCGGCGTATCCATCGGAATCAGCAGAAAGCTAATGCCGTCCTGCTTCTTGCCGACCTTGCTGGTGCGCACCAGGCAGAAGATCCAGTTGGCGTCCTGCGCTAAGGTAGTCCAGGTCTTCTGGCCGTTGAGGACATAGTGGTCGCCATCGAGCA
>JAYTTA010000205.1:0-1963 GCA_043745345.1 Acetobacteraceae bacterium
GCGGTCGCGTTCATCAGCTCGACAAAACCCTCCTCGGACCCCGAAATACCCTCGGCCAGCACGATGCAGGCGTCGTTGCCCGATTGCACAATCATGCCCCGGATCAGGTCCTCGACACGGACCGAGCTGCCGAGTTGGACGAACATCTTGGAGCCACCCATGCGCCAGGCGCGCTCGCTTACCGGAAGCTCGTCATCAAGCTTCAGCCGGCCTTGCTTGAGCCGGTCATAGACGATGTAGGCGGTCATCAGCTTGGTCATCGACGAAGGCGGGATGGCGAGGTCGGCATCCTTGTCGAGCAAGGTGGCATCGGTGGTGAAGTCGACGGCGATGCCCCACTTGGCGGCGATGTCGAGCGGCCCGAGCGGAGTCTGAGCGACCGAAGTCTGGGCGACCCCGCCAGGCGCCGCCGGCTCGTTCTTGGCGCCGCGTTTGGCGGCTTGCCGGCGGTCGGCAGCGAGCACCGGACCAACCAGAGCCAGGGCAGCCCCGGTGGCGGATAGCAGTCCCCGACGCTTGAGCAATGGACGCCTGAGAAGTTTGCGCCCAAGCCACGCACGATCGTTCATGGTCTCTCCCTTCTGCTCCGAAAGCACCTGCACTCACGCGCCTTCATTTCACGACGATCCGCGCATCGGCCGCACCGGCGGCGATCGCACGTGCCAGTGCTGCGTCGGCATCCTCTATCGTGTCGTAGGGTCCGAGCCCAACCAGAAAATCGGTGGTGCGGCCATTTCTTGACGCCTCGACCCGGGAGTCGACGGCGCCGAGCCTGGCCCGTTGCAGCTCGGCGAGGTCCCGCCGACTGAAGCTGCCGAGCTCGATCATCAGTGTGCCCGGACGAGACGCCATGCGGCGCAAGGTTGCGGGCAGATGTGACGGCGGGTCGGCCGCAGGCATTGGCGTCGCATGCACGGATGCTGCATGGGCAAGCACGGCTTGGCGGATGCCAGCTGGGGGTGCCAGATCGTCCTGCCGGACAACGCCGGTCGGAGCCAGCCCAACATCAAGCGGCACCCCGGCGCCGCCTGGAAATGCCTCGGCGGCCGCCCGGCTTTCGGGGACGAGCAGTTCGACGCGAACCCGCGCCACGCCCATGGCGCCGAACTCCAGCAATTTGGCCACCACCGGGGTCACGGCGATGATCCTTCCAGGATCCGCAGGCCCGCGATCGTTGATCCGGATGGTGAGTTGAAGCCCGTTGTCGAGGTTGGTGACGTTGGCCACTGCGGGCAGCCCGACCGTCTGCAACGAGCCGGTCAGCGCGGCCGCGTCATAGGCCTCTCCGTCAATCATCAGCCGCGGCGGATTACGATAGACGGCGGCGATGCCGGTCTGGTCGAACTCCAGGCTGTCCTGCGGATAGTGCCATATGCCCTGCGCCCGCCAGGCCTCACCGGCGACGTAATGCGGCGAGATGGGTGGCGACGGTTTTTGGCAGCAGGCCAGAAGCATGAGGCTGGCGATCATCGCCGAGTGACGTGTCAACCGGCAACCATGTCGCCGAGCAGCCCGACACCGACGCCGTAGAAATCCGACGGGTTGTAGCGGCGGATGGCGGCGAAGTTGGGGCCAACCAGGAACGCCTCGCCGTTGGCACCGTCCATCAGCAGCAGCGCCATGGTGCC
The DNA here is from genome assembly GCA_043745345.1 of Acetobacteraceae bacterium. Classification (GTDB taxonomy): domain Bacteria; phylum Pseudomonadota; class Alphaproteobacteria; order Acetobacterales; family Acetobacteraceae; genus PALSA-911. Next base: position 1,629 of record JAYTTA010000205.1, read on the forward strand.
GTCGTGGCCGGTCGCGCCATTCGTGGGGCGGACGCCGAGCCGCGCCCACTCGCCGGCGCTGCGGCGGTTGTCGCGGCCCGCAAGACCGCTGTCGAAATTTGCCGGGATGGTTGCCGCCCCGCCCCAGGCTTCTCCGGCGCGCCAGCCGGATTTGGCCAGGTAGTTGGCGATCGAGCCGAGCACGTCGGCGCGGTTATTCCAGATATCGCGGCGGCCATTGCCATCGAAATCGACCGCGAGCTTCAGGTAGGAGGTCGGCATGAACTGAGGTTGGCCCATGGCGCCGGCATAGCTGCCGGTCATCTGTGCGGGTGCGATGTCACCGGCGTCGAGGA
>JAYTTA010000206.1:0-1962 GCA_043745345.1 Acetobacteraceae bacterium
TCCATGCCCGCAAAAGCGCGCCGGACTACGTCAAGGGCCGCCGCGACTTCTTTAAATACCGCGACCTTGGCGTCACCGCCGCGACCGACGGGAAAATCCGCGCGCAGGTGACGATCGGCTCCGGCGGCATGACCCGGCCGACCGGCTGGCATTATCATGAGTGCGAAGGACAGTTCATCTACATGCTCAAGGGCTGGGTGGAGCTGTCGTTCGACGATGGCCGCGTTATCCGCGTCGAGGAGGGTGATTCGATGTTCATCCCCGGCGGCGTCCGTCACAACGAAACCAATGCCGCGATGGATATCGAGATCCTGGAGGTGTCGGTTCCCGCCGACATGGGCACTAAGGCCTGCGACGCGCCGGCGGGTCTACCCGGCTAGAGACCGCCGAATCCAGCCCTGATCGGTGGATGACGAACGATGAGGCCTGCCGCCTGGCTCTGGCGCTGGGCGGCTTCGCCCCGATCGTTGACGTCGCCCGCAAATACCTTGATGGCGGTGCGGCGGCTTCACACAACCTCGAAAACTATCTGCTGGGGCTGAAGGCGATTACCGCGGGTGAGCGGGAGACGGCGACCGAAATTGCTATGGTCAGCCTATGGTCGGGTACGTCCGCCGATTTGTCGGTGGAAGGCGATCTCACCAGTCTGGTCGGTCTGCACCATCACCGGTTGGGGGATCTTTCAGGCGCCCTGACCTTGTTCGAGCGCGCCCTGGCAGTGGATCTGGCGGTGCTGGGGGCTCAACATTCCAGCGTTGCGCGTGACTGGAACCATCTCGGGCTGGCGCGGCGCGACCGGTTCGACATGCCAGCGGCACGCCACGCGTTCGAGGCAGCGCTGGCGATCGCCGAGGCGCTGCACGGACCTGAACACCCCCACGTCGCGCGCTACGTCAACAATCTGGGCACAGTTCTGCTGGACATGGGCGATGCGGTCGGGGCACTGGCGGCATTCGGCCGAGCCTTCCGTATCGATACGGCGGTGTTCGGCGACGACCATGTCAGCGTGGCGATCCGCGCCAGCAACCTTGGGAACGTATTGAGGTTGTTCGATGACTTCCCGGAAGCGCGTGGCGCCTATCTATGCGCCCATGACATTTTTCTGCGCAAGCTTGGGCCAGACCATCCAAACACACGAACCGTCGCGGCCAACCTCGCAGCCCTAGGCGATCATGGATAGAACATGATCGTTTCAGGTAGATGAAGCGATCATTTTCTATCCGGAGCTTGACTGCTGGTTTTCATTAAGATACGCGGCAATTTCCGCACCTAGCAGCACCGCGCTCCAGAAGATGTACATCCAGAGTAAAAAAATCGGTATCCCCGCGAGAGCGCCGTAAACCGTGCTGTAGGTCGACATCTGCTGGATAAAAAATCTAAAGCCTGACTTCAGCAGTTCCAGCAAAACGGCCGTAACCAGCGCGCCTATGAAGCAGGTCCGCCAGGCGATGGTGCGGTTCGGGATCAGCCGAAAAAGCAGCAGGATGGCAATCGTTTCCAGCACCACGGGAATAAGCCATGGCACCTTGGCCGACCATGAATGGGCGACGTTGTCGGCCGTGTCGCTGTCGAAGCCCAACCCGTGGATCATGGCGTCGATGTTGCCCGACAGCGACAGCCCGACGCCCAGCAGGACCGGGCCAAGGGTCAACACCGTCCAGTAGGCAAGCACCCGCTGGCCCCAGGGCCGTGGAACAGTAACGCGAAATATATAGTGCAAGTGCTCCTCGACCGTTGCCAGCAACAGGATCGAGGTGACGATCAGCGCGCCGACGCCGACCGCCGTGGTCTGTGCCGCGTTGGTAGCGAATGCGGTGAACATGCTGACCGCCTCATCGCCGATGTCGGGCGCGAAGTTGTCAACGATTATGCGCAGAAAACGACTGCGCGCCCCACTGAAGATGGGAAAGCCGGAGAAGGTCGCGAGCACGATGGCCGTCAATGGAACCAGCGAGACGATGG